>NZ_DKJX01000046.1:0-27853 GCF_002454935.1 Massilia sp. UBA6681 | reverse complement strand
TCCGCCGGCAGGCGGCGCGACGACAGCGGGAGGCGCAGGCTGCGGCAGTGGGGGCGTGGCGCCGGGTTCCGGCAGCGGCGCAGGGGGTGTCTCCGGCAGTCCTGCGGGCGGGGGCGGCGCAGGCGCCAGCGTGACCTGGATCGGCCCGCCCGGACCGGCATCGAAGCCGGGGACGCCGAACTGCAGCGACAACAGCAGGCCATGCAGCAGCGCCGAGACCGCGATGCCGGCGACCAGCCGCCGGTCGCGCTGCGCAAGGGGGTCGTTCGGGCTGGAGTCCTGCGCTCGATGCATGCCGTGGCCGGGAAGCGATTATTGTCAGGCTGGCATCATAGCGTTTACTCAGCAGCAAGGCGAGCGCGCACGATTGAAGCAGGTCGGGCCCGAGCGGCCCGCCCTGCTAGCGCTGTACCCGGCTGAAGGTGTAGGTTTCGCCGTGCGCGAGGTAGATGACGTCCTTCTCCAGGCCGGCCGCCTTGACTTCGCGCGCGAAGTCCTCGAGCGGCGACTTGAACACGTCGTAGTCGTTGTAGTGGATCGGCACCGTCTTCTTCGGACGCACCACCTGCATCATGCGCACGCCGTCCTTGCCGTCCATCGTGACTTTCACGACGCCCAGGATGCGGGTGCCGCCCAGGTGCAGCAAGGCCAGGTCGATGTTCGGGAAGCGCTGCGGGATGGCGCGGATGTCGTCGTAGACCAGGGTGTCGCCGCTGATGTACATGCGGTAGTCGGGTACGGCGGGATCTGCGCCGAAATCGAGCACCGAACCCATCACCTTGGGCAGCAGCACCGCCACGCCGGCCGGGCCATGGCGTCCGGGCGTGGCGGTCACGCGCAGGCGCGAGGCGCCCTTGCCGACCTCGAGCCGGTCCCAGCTGCTCAGGCCGAAGATGCGCGTGAATCCCAGGCGCTTGAGCCGCTCGCCGCCCTCCTTGGTGGTAACGATGGGCGTGGCGCGGTTGAGCTTTTCCTGCACCAGCTGGTCGAAATGGTCGCCATGGAAATGCGACAGCACGACCAGGTCGATCGGCGGCAGTTCTTCGAAGCGGATGGCCGGGTTGGTCTTGCGTTCCGAGGTGAGCCCGTAGCCGAGGTGGACGTGGTCGCCCTTGTGCAGGAAGTTGGGATCGGTGAGGATCGTGAAGCCCTGGAAGCGGATGATGACCGTGGCCGTGCCGATGAATTGCACGGTACCCGTATTCGCATCCGCCGCATCCGGCGCCGGGGCGCCGTCGGCCGCCAGCTGCAGCCGGAAGGTCTCGCCCTGGGCCGGCGTGGCGGTCGCGTCGGCGTGGGCGGCCGGGACCATGGCGCACAGCGCGGCCAGCAGGATCGTCAGGCGGGCGCAGAAAAGTGGGTGCTGGAACAGTCGAGCGAACGGCATGGTCGGTCTCCGGAAGCGCGCACCCCGGGACGGCATGCGCTGCTGCCGGAACGTTAACACGGCAGCGCTGCGGACGGCGTTCGCTTGCCAGGCGCGCCGCAAGCGACTCATTCCCTGCTGGGATAGGTTCTTAAAGCTTGGCGACCAGGCCGGCCAGGTGCTGGCGCGCCTTCTGCCACTCGGTGCCGAGCAAGGCCGCCGTGCACTGCGGACAGGCTTCGAAGGGATTGCAGTCGTGCTCGAGCGCGACGTAATTGGTGCCGGTCACGGTCTTGCCCTGGTAGCTGTCGACGCGGCCTGAGGGTGCGCCGCCAGCAGGGCTGTCGGCGCCCTGCCCGGCCCATTTGGCGAAGGCGGCGGTGGCGACGCCGTCGGGGACATACCAGCGGCGTTTGGTGGGATTCCAGCGGGCGCCGAGCGCCTTCGCTTCATCCTTCTCGGCATAGGGAACAGTCAGGAAAAGCATGCGATCCGAAAAAAAGTAGTCACGCGACCGATGGCCTGCCCAGCTGGGTTCGAACCAGCGACCCTCAGCTTAGAAGGCTGATGCTCTATCCAACTGAGCTATGGGCAGTTCAGACGGCACGCGCAAGCGGCCGGAAATGAAACGGGCTGTCGAACGACAGCCCGCGGAGGAAGCTTTGGTCGGAGTACAAGGATTCGAACCTTGGACCCCCTGGTCCCAAACCAGGTGCGCTACCGGGCTGCGCTACACTCCGATGTGGGGCTGATGATACTCCCGCAACGAGGGCGCGTCAAATTGCGCTGCCCCGTGCGGGGGTTCGGGCTCAGGCAGCCAGCTTGTCGGCGATACGGCGCGCCATGTTTTCGGCCAGGTCGGCTTCCTTCGCCTCGACCATGACGCGGATCAAGGGTTCGGTGCCCGAGGCGCGGATCAGCACGCGGCCCGACTCGCCCAGCTCGCGTTCGACCGCTTCCTTCTCGGCCACCAGCGCCCCGTCCTTGGTCCAGTCGAAGCCCGGCGTGACCTTCTTGTTGATCAGGGTCTGGGGATAGAGCTTGAGTTCGCTGCAGCATTCGGCCAACGACTTGCCGCTGCGCTTGAGCGCCGACAGCACCTGCAGTGCCGACACGATGCCGTCGCCGGTGGTGTGCTTGTCCAGCGCCAGCAGGTGGCCCGAGCTTTCGCCGCCGAACAGCCAGCCGCGCTCCTGCATCACTTCCAGCACGTAGCGGTCGCCGACCTTGGCGCGCGCGAAGCCAACGCCCATCTGCTTGAACGCCACTTCCAGCGCCATGTTGGTCATCAGGGTGCCGACGGCGCCCGCCACCGGACCGGTCGACATGCGGTCGCGCACCATCAGGTACAGCAGCTCGTCGCCGTTGTAGACGCGGCCGGTGGCGTCGACCATGATCAGGCGGTCGGCGTCGCCGTCCAGCGCGATGCCGAGGTCGGCCTTGTTGCTCACCACCGCTTCCGACAGCGCTTTCGGCGCGGTGGCGCCGACGCCGGCGTTGATGTTGAAGCCGTCAGGCGTCGCACCGATCGACACGACTTCGGCGCCCAGTTCGTGGAACACGTGCGGGGCGATGTTGTAGGCCGCGCCGTTGGCGCTGTCGACCACGATCTTGAGGCCGCGCAGGTCCAGCTCGTTCGGGAAGGTGCTCTTGCAGAACTCGATGTAGCGGCCCTGGGCGTCGCGCAGGCGGGTCGCGCGGCCCAGCTTGTCCGAAGGCACGCAGCCCATCGGCTGGTCGATCGCGTCTTCGATTTCCAGTTCCACCGCGTCCGGCAGCTTGGTGCCGTGCTGCGAGAAGAACTTGATGCCGTTGTCCTGGAAAGGATTGTGCGACGCCGAGATCACGACGCCGGCCTGCAGGCGCAGCGCACGGGTCAGGTAGGCGATGGCCGGGGTCGGCATCGGGCCAGCCAGCATCACGTCCACGCCCGCCGCCGAGAAGCCCGCTTCCAGCGCCGCTTCCAGCATATAGCCGGAAATACGGGTGTCCTTGCCGATCAGGACGACCGGACGGCCGCTGGTCGACTTTCCACCCTTGGCCAGCACCGTGCCGGCAGCATAGCCGAGGCGCATGACGAATTCGGGGGTAATCGGCGCGACCCCCACGAGGCCGCGAACACCGTCCGTGCCGAAATATTTCCGTGCCATTCTTTTACTCTTTCCAGGTTTTAAACTTAGCGTTTTAATCTTGAGTTCCGGCGAGCCATACCTTTAAGGCATCAACCGTCTCTGCTACATCATGCACACGCACAATTTTAGCGCCATGCGCTACCGCAGCCAATGCCCCGCCGACGCTGCCCGCCATGCGCTCTTCCACCGGCCGGCCCGTGATGGCCCCTACCATGGACTTGCGCGACAGCCCGGCCAGCACCGGCAGGCCGAGCTCGTCACGGATGCGGCCCAGCTGGCGCAGCAGCGCGTAGTTGTGCTCGACGGTCTTGCCGAAGCCGAAGCCCGGATCGATGCAGATGCGTTCCCGGGCGATGCCGGCGCGCTCCAGGGTGTCCACGCGCTCCCGGAGGAAATCGATCACCTCGCGCACGACGTCATGGTATGCCGGGGCCTGCTGCATGGTTTGCGGCGTGGCCTGCATGTGCATCACGCACAGCCCGCAGTCGCTGTCGCGCACCGCCTCGATGGCGCCCGGCGCCCGGAAGCCGTTGATGTCGTTGATCATGTCGGCGCCGGCGATGATCGCCTCAGCCATGACTTCCGGCTTGCAGGTATCGACCGACAGCGCGCAGTCGAGGCTGCGCAGCGCATACAGGGTCGGCAGGACGCGCGCCAGTTCTTCGGCCACCGGCACGCTGGGCGAGCCCGGCCGGGTCGATTCGCCGCCGATATCGATCATGGTGGCGCCGTCGCGGATCATTTCCTCGGCATGCGACAGCGCAAACTCGAGACCCAGGTAGCGGCCGCCGTCGGAGAAGGAATCGGGAGTGACGTTGAGGATGCCCATCACGACCGGACGGACGGCATCCGGGCCTTCCAGCGCGAAGCTGTACTGGCCACATTGCAAATTCTTGGACATGGTGAGAAAGGGGAAGCGTTAACGTACAAAAGGCATCCAGCGGATGCCTTTTGCTTGGGGAAAACTAGGCGCTCACATCAAGCCGGTGCGGTGGCGTTCGGCGCCACGCCACCGCCGCTGTCGCCCGGCGGGTTACGCTTGGTCAGGATGCTGGTCTTCGACTGTCGCGGCTCGCGGCCGGCCATGATGTCGTTGATCTGCTCGGCATCGATGGTTTCCCAGTCGAGCAGCGCCTTGGTCATCATCTCGACCTTTTCGCGGTTTTCCTCGAGCAGGCGGCGCGCCAGGGCGTACTGCGTGTCGAGGATGTTGCGGATCTCGGCGTCGACCTTCTGCTGCGTCGCCTCCGAGATGGTCTTGGTGGCGCCGCCGAAGAAGCCTTCGTTCTCGCTGTCTTCGTAGACCATCACGCCCATGCTCTCGGACATGCCGAAGCGGGTCACCATCGAACGGGCCAGCTTGGTGGCGCGGGCGAAGTCGTTCGAGGCGCCGGTGGACATCTGGCCGACGAAGATCTCTTCGGCGATACGGCCGCCGAACAGGATCGAGATTTCTTCGAGCATCTTGTCCTTGTAGCCCGACAGGTTGTCGTGCTCAGGCAGCTGCCAGGTCAGGCCGAGGGCATAACCGCGCGGCATGATCGTGACCTTGTGCACCGGGTCGGCTTTCGGCAGCAGCTTGGCGACCACCGCGTGGCCCGACTCGTGGTAGGCCGTGTTGCGGCGCTCTTCCTCGCGCATGACCATCGACTTGCGCTCCGGACCCATGTAGATCTTGTCCTTGGCGTCTTCGAAGTCGATCATCTCGACCAGGCGCTTGCTGCGGCGCGCAGCGAACAGCGCTGCCTCGTTGACCAGGTTGGCCAGGTCGGCGCCCGAGAAGCCCGGGGTGCCGCGCGCCAGGATGTCGGCCTTGACGTCGGTACCGATCGGCACCTTGCGCATGTGCACGTTCAGGATCTGCTCGCGGCCGCGGATGTCCGGCAGGCCCACCATCACCTGGCGGTCGAAACGGCCCGGACGCAGCAGCGCTTTATCCAGCACGTCGGCGCGGTTGGTCGCGGCGATCACGATCACGCCCGAGGAGGCTTCGAAGCCGTCCATCTCGACCAGCAGCTGGTTCAGGGTCTGTTCACGTTCGTCGTTGCCGCCGCCCATGCCGGCGCCGCGATGGCGGCCGACGGCGTCGATCTCGTCGATGAAGATGATGCAGGGCGAATGCTTCTTGGCGTTCTCGAACATGTCGCGAACACGCGACGCACCGACGCCGACGAACATCTCGACGAAGTCGGAACCGGAGATCGAGAAGAACGGCACCTTGGCTTCGCCGGCGATGGCGCGCGCCAGCAGGGTCTTGCCGGTACCCGGCGGACCGACCATCAGCACGCCGCGCGGAATACGGCCGCCCAGCTTCTGGAACTTGGTCGGGTCTTTCAGGAAGTCGACGATTTCCGACACTTCTTCTTTCGCTTCGTCGCAACCGGCGACGTCGGCGAAGGTGACGGTGTTGTTGGTTTCATCGAGCATGCGCGCCTTCGACTTGCCGAAGGAGAACGCGCCGCCCTTGCCGCCGCCCTGCATCTGGCGCATGAAGAAGACCCACACGCCGATCAGGAGCAGCATCGGGAACCAGGAGATGAACACCTGCTGCAGGAACGAAGGCTCCTCCGGCGGCTTCACGTCGAAGCGCACGCCGTTTTCGCGCAGGTCGCCGATCAGGCCGCGGTCGAGGATGGTCGCGGTGGCGCGGACCTTGGTGTCGTCGCTGCGGGTCGCGGTGATGTTGGAGCCCTCGATCACGACGTCCTTGATGCGACGCGCCTTCACCTCATCGAGAAGCTCGGAATAAGCGATGGTCTTGCTGCCGCCGGCGACGCTGTGGTTGTCGAACTGCTTGAACAGCATGAACAACAGCAGCGCAACGACCACCCAGATGGCGGATTTGGAAAACATATTATTCACGAAAACTCCTCCGATGCGGATTGCATCTCTACCGATTTCAGTATGACGATTTTAACCGCAATAAGCCGACGCCGCCACGCGACGTACGGGAATAGTGCTGAAATGCCATTTTTTCATGCCAGACTGGCTACGCATGGGTTCGCGCAGCCAGCCTCACGCGGCTGATGTGCGGTTGCCGCGCCGAATATCAAGGGCAAAACGCACATCCGACGCGCTTTTTATCCCGCTGGATTCTTCAGACCGCGTCCAAGCAGGAAAATTTCCGAGGATTTGTCCCGGCTGGCTTTGGGTTTGACCTGCTTGACCGTCTTGAATTCGGTACGAAACTTTTCCAGTATCTGGGTAAATCCCATATCTTTAAAGCACTTCACCAGCAATGCGCCCCCTGGTTTCATGTGCATTTGCGAAAACTCAATTGCCAGGTCGATTAAGTGTTCCATCCGCGCCGCATCGGCGGTCGGAATTCCCGACAGGTTCGGCGCCATGTCGGACAGCACCAGGTCGGCCTTGCACCCCTCCAGCAGCTCGTCGAGCTGGGCCAGCACTTCCTCCTCACGGAAATCGCCCTGGATATACTGAACATCAGCGATGGGCTCCATCGGCAGCATGTCCAGCCCGATGATGGTGCCGTGGATACCGCCACCGTCCGCGCCGGCCAGCTTGCGCCGGGTATACTGGGCCCAGCTGCCCGGGGTGCAGCCGAGGTCGACAATGACCTGGCCCGGCTTGATCAGCTTTTCGCTTTCGTCGATTTCCTTGAGCTTGTAGGCGGCGCGGGCGCGGTAGCCCTCTTTCTGGGCCAATTTGACGTACGGGTCATTAATATGGTCGTGCAACCAGTTTTTGTTTAATTTGTTCTTGGCCATTCGCGTAGAATACTGCTTTTAAAGGTAATTCAAAATTTATTATGCTTAAACTCACTCCGGCCGAGCGCAGCGCACTGCGCGCCGAAGCCCACGGACTCAATCCAGTCGTCATGATCGGCGAATCCGGCCTGACCGAATCGGTCATGAAGGAAATCGCTTCCAGCCTCGACGCGCACGGCCTGATCAAGGTGCGCGTGTTCGGCGACGACCGCGAAGCGCGCATCGCCATGTACGAACAGATCTGCGCGGAACTCGACGCGGCGCCTGTCCAGCACATCGGCAAGCTGCTGGTGCTCTACCGTCCGAAGAAGGAAGCCGTCAAGGAACGCAGCAGCAAGGCCGGCAAGGGCATGCGCGAAGTCACCATCGTCAAGGCCAGCGCCAGCGGCACCAAGAAGCCGAGCGTTACCAAGGTCATGCTGAAAGGAAACGAGCGCGTGACGGCGGGCGGCAACATCAAGCGCGCCAAGCCGCGTCAGACTTCCACCAAGAAGAATTCACTGAACAAGTGATGGCACGCGCCGAGCGCAAACCGGGGTGACCCGGTTTTTTTACGCGTGCCGGATCGAATCGGGCCTCGGCCTTCTAAGCTGAAGGTCCGCGGCTCTTGAGCACCAGCACCGCAGCGAGCACGCTTTCAATGACGTGGAACAGCTGCGACACCCCATGCATCACGGCGAACTGCGTCCAGTACGGCGAGGCCCTCACCCCGCCCGGGCCCGCCAGTTCGCGCATCTGCGCCATGCCCGGCTGCAGGCCGATCCACATCACCAGCGCGCAGGCCAGCATCGCAAGCACCAGCAAATTCAGAAAACGGCGCCGCCCGGCGTCGAGATCGCGGGACAAGCGCACCAGCACCAGCATCGCGGCCGCACAGCCGAGCGAGACCCAGCCCAGGCGGTGCAGCAGGACGGCGACGACATCGCCAGCCACCGTGCTCGGCACCGCCGCGAATACCGCCGGCGCCGCGATATACCCGAGCGTCCACAGCATCCCAGCCCACAGCACCGACGCCAAGAGCCGGGCGGCTGCAATACGGGAAACGCGGGAAACGCGGGAAGCGGAATGGGACGGCACTGCGGTCCGGCTGTCCGGCATCAGACGTAGCGGACTTCGAGGATTTCGTATTCGCGCGGGCCCGACGGGGCCTGCACTTCCACCACGTCGCCGGCATACTTGCCGATCAGGGCGCGGGCGATCGGCGAGGTCACCGACACCTTGTTCAGCTTGATGTCGGCTTCGTCGAGGCCGACGATCTGGTAGCTCACCTTCTGGCCGTTTTCCAGGTCTTCCAGGTCCACGGTCGAGGCGAACACGACGCGGCCTTCCGCATCCAGCGTGGCCGGATCGATGATCTGGGCGGCGCTCAGCTTGCCCTCGAGTTCCGCGATGCGGCCTTCGACGAAGGCCTGGCGCTCTTTCGCTGCATCGTATTCGGCATTTTCCGACAGGTCGCCGTGCGAGCGCGCTTCGGCGATCGCGTCGATCACGTTACGGCGTTCCTTGGTCTTGAGCTGGTGCAGCTCTTCCTTCAGGAGTTCGGCGCCGTATTTGGTCAGTGGTACGGTAGTGTTCATGTCGCTCTACGTTGATTCGTGATTGGACGTACCAAACCAAAACCACAGAGGCGCGCGGCGCAGGCCGCGCGAGCTCTGTGGTTGCGTTGGTACTACGTGCTGCTTAGTTTAAGGTTTTATGGAGACCTTGTAAATCGTAGACGCGCAGCTCGTCCAGGTGGCGCATGCCCTCGATCGCGGCTTCCGCGCCGGCGATGGTCGTGTAGGTGACCACGCGCGACTGCAGGGCCGAGGTACGGATGGTGCGCGAGTCGGTGATCGCCGAACGCTTCTCTTCCACGGTGTTCACCACCATGACGATCTCGCGGTTCTTGATCATGTCGACCACGTGCGGACGGCCTTCCAGCACCTTGTTCACCTGGCGCACCGGGATGCCGGCCGCTTCGATGACGGCCGCAGTGCCCTTGGTGGCCACCAGCGAGAAGCCCAGCGCCACCAGTTCGCGCGCCACGGAGACGGCGCGCGGCTTGTCCGCGCCCTTCACCGACAGGAACACCGTGCCCTTGGTCGGCAGGTTGATGCCGGCCGCCAGCTGCGACTTCACGAAGGCTTCGCCGAAGGTCTCGCCCACGCCCATCACTTCGCCGGTCGACTTCATTTCCGGTCCCAGGATGGTGTCGACGCCCGGGAACTTCACGAACGGGAACACGACTTCCTTGACGCTGTAGAACGGCGGGGTCACCTCCTTGGTGACGCCCTGCTGGGCCAGGGTCTGGCCCACCATGCAGCGCGCCGCTATTTTTGCAAGCTGCAGCCCCGTCGCCTTCGACACGAACGGCACGGTACGCGATGCACGCGGGTTCACTTCCAGCACGAAGACCGTATCCACGGTCTTGCCGTCGACTTCGGACTGCTGGATCGCGAACTGCACGTTCATCAGGCCGACCACGTTCAGGGCCTTGGCCATCAGCGAGGTCTGGTGCTTCAGCTCGGCGATGGTCTCCGGCGACAGCGAGTACGGCGGCAGCGAGCAGGCCGAGTCGCCCGAGTGCACGCCGGCCTGTTCGATGTGCTCCATCACGCCGCCGATGAAGGTGGCTTCGCCGTCCGAGATGCAGTCGACGTCGACTTCGATGGCGTCGTTCAGGAAGCGGTCCAGCAGCACCGGCGAATCGTGCGAGACCTTGACCGCTTCGCGCATGTAGCGCTCGAGGTCGCGCTGCTCGTGGACGATTTCCATGGCGCGGCCGCCCAGCACGTAGGACGGACGCACCACCAGCGGGTAGCCGATCTCGTCGGCCAGCGCCAGGGCGTCGGCTTCGGTGCGCGCGGTGCGGTTCGGCGGCTGGCGCAGGCCGAGCTTCTGCAACAGCTGCTGGAAGCGCTCGCGGTCTTCGGCCGCGTCGATCATGTCCGGCGAGGTGCCGATGATCGGCACGCCGTTGGCTTCGAGGTCCAGGGCGAGCTTGAGCGGGGTCTGGCCGCCGTACTGGACGATCACGCCTTCCGGCTTCTCCAGGTCGACGATTTCCAGCACGTCTTCCAGGGTCAGCGATTCGAAGTACAGGCGGTCCGAGGTGTCGTAGTCGGTCGACACGGTCTCCGGGTTGCAGTTGACCATGATGGTTTCAAAGCCGTCTTCGCGCATGGCGAGGGCCGCGTGCACGCAGCAGTAGTCGAATTCGATGCCCTGGCCGATACGGTTCGGGCCACCGCCCAGCACCATGATCTTCTTCTTGTCGGTCGGGTTGGACTCGCACTCCTCGTCGTAGGTCGAGTACATGTAGGCCGTGTTGGTCGCGAATTCGGCGGCGCAGGTGTCGACGCGCTTGTACACCGGACGGATGCCCAGTTCGTGGCGGCGCGCGCGCACGGCTTGCGGCGTGGTCTGCATCAGGAAGGCCAGGCGGCGGTCCGAGAAGCCCTTCTGCTTGAGCTTGTACAGCAGCGGCTTGTCCAGGCTCTCGAGCTTCTGGTGATCCAGCCACAGCTCGATGTCGACGATCTCCTTGATCTGCACCAGGAACCACGGGTCGATCTTGGTCAGGTTGTGCACCTCTTCCAGGGTGAAGCCCTGGGCGAATGCGTCACCCACGTACCAGATGCGCTCCGGGCCCGGCTCGCCGAGTTCCTCTTCGATCTTCTCGCGGTCGCGGGTCTTCTCGTTCAGGCCGTCGACGCCCACTTCCAGGCCGCGCAGGGCCTTCTGGAAGGATTCCTGGAAGGTGCGGCCCATGGCCATCACCTCGCCCACCGATTTCATCTGGGTGGTCAGGTGCTTGTCCGCGGTCGGGAATTTTTCGAAGGTGAAGCGCGGGATCTTGGTGACGACGTAGTCGATCGACGGCTCGAACGACGCCGGGGTCGCGCCGCCGGTGATCTCGTTGCGCAGCTCGTCCAGCGTAAAGCCGACCGCCAGCTTGGCCGCGACCTTGGCGATCGGGAAGCCGGTGGCTTTCGAGGCCAGCGCCGAGGAACGCGACACGCGCGGGTTCATCTCGATGACGATCATGCGGCCGTCCTTCGGGTTGATCGCGAACTGCACGTTCGAGCCGCCGGTGTCGACGCCGATCTCGCGCAGCACGTTGATCGACGCGTTGCGCATGATCTGGTATTCCTTGTCGGTCAGCGTCTGCGCCGGCGCGACGGTGATCGAGTCGCCGGTGTGGACGCCCATCGGATCCAGGTTTTCGATCGAGCAGATGATGATGCAGTTGTCCTTCTTGTCGCGGACGACTTCCATCTCGTACTCTTTCCAGCCGAGCAGGGACTCTTCGATCAGCAGCTCGTTGGTCGGCGAGGCTTCCAGGCCGCGCTTGCAGATCGCTTCGAATTCTTCTTCGTTATAGGCGATGCCGCCGCCGCTGCCGCCCATGGTGAAGGACGGACGGATGATGGTCGGGAAGCCCAGCTCGCGCTGCACCGCCCACGACTCTTCCATCGAGTGCGCCACGCCCGAGCGCGCCGAACCGAGGCCGATCTTGGTCATCGCATCCTTGAACTTGGAGCGGTCCTCGGCCTTGTCGATCGCTTCCGGGGTCGCGCCGATCAGCTCGACCTTGTACTTTTCCAGCACGCCGTTGTGGTGCAGGTCGAGCGCGCAGTTCAGCGCGGTCTGGCCGCCCATGGTCGGCAGGATCGCGTCCGGACGCTCCTTGGCGATGATGCGCTCGACGACCTTCCAGGTGATCGGCTCGATGTAGGTGACGTCCGCCGTTTCCGGGTCGGTCATGATGGTCGCCGGGTTCGAGTTGACCAGGATGACCTTGTAGCCTTCCTCGCGCAGGGCCTTGCAGGCCTGGGCGCCCGAGTAGTCGAATTCGACCGCCTGGCCGATGACGATCGGACCCGCGCCGATGATCAGGATGCTTTTGATATCACTACGTTTTGGCATTTACTTTTTCTCCGCTGCTTGCATCAGGCCGATGAAGCGGTCAAACAGGTAGGCGACGTCGGTCGGGCCGGGCGAGGCTTCCGGGTGGCCCTGGAAGCAGAAGGCGGGCTTGTCGGTACGCTCGAAGCCCTGCAGCGAACCGTCGAACAGCGACACGTGGGTGACGCGGCAGTTGGCCGGGAGGGTCTCCGGGTCGACCGCGAAGCCGTGGTTCTGCGAGGTGATCAGGACCTTCTTCGAATCGAGGTCCTGCACCGGGTGGTTGGCGCCATGGTGGCCGAACTTCATCTTCATGGTCTTGGCGCCGGAGGCCAGCGCCATGATCTGGTGGCCGAGGCAGATGCCGAAGGTCGGGATGCCCTTCTCGATCAGCTCCGCGCTGGCCTTGATCGCATAGTCGCATGGCTCGGGGTCGCCCGGGCCGTTGGCCAGGAAGATGCCGTCAGGATTGAGCGCCAGCGCGTCGGCGGCGGTCGCCTGGGCCGGCAGCACGGTCACCTTGCAGCCGCGCTCGGCCAGCATGCGCAGGATGTTGCGCTTGACGCCGTAATCGAAAGCGACCACGTGGTATTGGGGATTGTCCTGCTTGCCGAAGCCTTCGCCGAGCTTCCACTCGGTCTCGGTGAACACATAGGGTTCTTTCACGGACACGACCTTGGCCAGATCCATGCCGGCCAGGCCCGGGAAGGAACGCGCCAGTTCCAGCGCCTGCGTTTCCAGCGGCTCCTTGCCCTGGATGCCGGTCAGGATGGCGCCGGCTTGCGCACCCTTCTCGCGCAGGATGCGGGTGAGCTTGCGGGTGTCGATCCCGGCGATGGCGACCACGTTTTCTTGCTTCAGGTAGTCCGACAGCGACTGGGTGGAACGGAAATTCGATGCCAGCAGCGGCAGGTCACGGATGATCAGGCCGGCGGCGTGGACCCTGGAGGCTTCGACGTCGGCCGGGTTGACGCCGTAGTTGCCGATGTGCGGGTACGTCAGGGTAACGATCTGACGCGAATAGCTGGGGTCGGTGAGGATTTCCTGGTAGCCGGTAATCGCGGTGTTGAACACCACTTCGCCGGTCGTGTGACCGGTGGCTCCAATGGAATATCCTTTGAAAATCGTTCCGTCAGCGAGGGCCAGGATGGCCGGGACGGCTGGGCCAGAAAAAAATGGCGGCAAGGGTAACTCCCAATAAAGTTACCGTAGCTTCGCCACGTCAGACCGGCATCCAACAAACCCGGGCGGAGACCGCTTGCCGGTAGCTGGACATCTAGTTGAATGAGGGATGGTGGGTAGGCGCTACGGCAAATGTGTGAATGGTTAAACTTCCGAATTATAGCGCGGAATGGACCTATTCGGCAATGCAGCAATTCTACAAAAGTGGCGCTGATTTTGCATAAACGTGCGCGAAAGCGGCGCGCGAACGGGTGTTTTGCTGCTTTGGCGAAATAAAAGAAAAGGCACCCGCAGGTGCCTTTTCTTACAGTCATGTGACGAGCCAGGCTGTTATTCGCCGGTCAGGGCCGCGATGCCGGCCTTGGCGATCTGCGCATCCTCATTCGACTTCACGCCCGACACGCCGACCGCGCCGATCACGTGGCCATCGACGATCACCGGCACCCCGCCTTCCAGCATGCCCTCGAGTTCCGGGGCCGACAGGAAGGAGACGCGGCCGTTGTTGATCACGTCTTCATAGATCTTCGACTCGCGCCGGCCCAGGGCGGCGGTCTTGGCCTTGGCCGGCGCAATATAGGAAGAGGCAGCCGCGGCGCCGTCGAGGCGCTGGTACCACAGCAGGTGGCCGCCGTCGTCGACGATGGCGAAGGACACCGCCCAGTTGTTGCGCAGCGCTTCGGCTTCGGCCCCCAGGGCGATTTTCTTGACGTCTTCGAGGGTGAGATAAGGCTTGGTTTTCATCTTGGTTCCTTTATTGTCCTTGCTGCTTGGCCTTGAGCTTGGCCTTGATCTGCGGCATGACGGCGGCCGCCGCCTGCTCGCCGGCGAGGATCGCCAGGTTGCGGTTGCTGAAGTCGGCGCTGCCCATGTTGCCGAGGTTCGGCGTGATGACGACGTCGGCTTCCTTCAGCTCGAAGTGATTCAGGCGCTGGCCCATGATGCTAAAAGTCTGCATCAGGACGTCAAGCGAGCTGGCGGTGGCGGCGCCTTCGGTGGCGCTGGAGATGTTCACCGCGATGATGAACTCGGCGCCCATGTCCTTGGTGAACTTGACCGGCACCGGCGCGACCAGGCCGCCGTCGACATAGGTCTTGGCGCCGATCTTCACCGGCTGGAACACGCTCGGCACCGCCGAGGAGGCCCGCACGGCCATGCCGGTATTGCCCTTGTTGAACAGGATCGGCTGGCCGGTCTTGAGGTCGGTGGCGACGGCGCCGAAGCGAATCTTCAGGCGCTCCATCGGCACGTTGTTGACAGCCTTGTTGACGTAGCTCTGCAGCGCCTCGCCCTTCAGCACCCCGGTCGACTTGCCGAACAGCGGCAGCGCCCAGTCGGAGATCGTGGCCTCGTCCATGGCCAGCGCGGTCTTTTGCAGCGCGAAGCCGTTCAGGCCGGAGGCGTACAGGGAGCCGACCACCGAGCCGGCGCTGGTGCCGACCACGATTTCGGGCACGATGCCCTGGGCTTCGAGCGCCTTGATGACGCCGATGTGGGCGAAGCCGCGGGCGGCGCCGCCGCCGAGGGCCAGGCCGATTCTCACTTTGCGTGGCGGAGGGGGCGGCGTCACCTGCTGGGCGACGGGCGTTGCGGGAGGCTGGGTCGGGGTGCTGCCGCAGGCGCTCAGGAACAGCGCGGCGCAGGCGATCAGGGAACTACGGCGAGAGAACATATGGGGTGCTTGAAAGAACGAAGTACGATTGTACCGCGACCACAGCAATGCGGGTCAGGCTTAACCCGGCAACGATGTATTCGGCAACACCGCCGTGAAGCTGCTCCCCTGCCCCGGCACCGAACTGATCTGCAATCGCCCGCCGTGGCGCAGCAGCACGTGCTTGACGATCGCCAGCCCCAGCCCGGTGCCCTGGGTCTCGCGCGAGCGGCTTTTGTCCACTCGGTAAAAACGTTCGGTCAGCCGTGAGATATGGATCGGCTCGATCCCGATGCCGCTGTCCGTCACCGTGAAGCGCAGATCGTCCGGTCCACGGCTCCAGGCCAGCCGGATGCTGCCGCCGTTCGGCGAGTAGCGCACCGCATTCGAGGCCAGGTTGGCAAAGGCGCTGCGCAGCTCTTCCAGGCTGCCCATCACGTCCGGACCGTCGAACGCGACTTCCACCTGATGCCGGCCGCCCGACAGGGCGCGCGCCTCCGCCGCCACCGAGTCGACCAGCGCGCGCATGTCGACCCGTTCGCGCTTGAACGGGAACTCGTCCGACTCCAGGCGCGACAGGGTCAGCATGTCGCCGATCAGACGCTGCATGCGGTGCGCCTGCTCGGTCATCAGCTCCAGGTGCGCGGTGCGGGTAGCCACGTCCAGCCCCGGATCGGACATCGCGATCTCCAGGAAGCCGACGATCACCGTCAGCGGCGTGCGCAGCTCGTGGGAGGCGTTGGCGATGAAGTCGCGGCGCATCGCTTCGATGCGTTCGGTATCGGTGGCGTCGTGCGTGACCAGGATCTGGCGCCGGTTCTCGAACGGGATGATGCGGCACTCGAGCTTGCGGCCGCGGAAGGACAAGGTGAGTGGCTGCTCGTAGCGGCCCAGGATCACGTAGTCGATGAATTCGGGGTGGCGCACCAGGTTGGTCACGCGCAGGCCCTTGTCGCGCGCCATGGTCAGGCCCAGGTGGCGCTCGGCCGCCTCGTTGCACCATTCCAGGAACAGGACGTCGTCCATGATCGCCACGCCTTCCGGCAGCAGCTGCATGGCCTGGCGGAAGCGCGCCAGCCACTCGGCCATCTCGGCCTGGTGGCGCTCGTCCTCGCGCCGCAGGCGGTACAGGCGCGCGAACACGTCGGTCCAGGCGCCCCAGCCGTCCGGCAAGCGGCTCGAATGCGGGTGGTTCAGCCATTCGCCCAGCTCGTGCAGGTAGCGCAGCTGGACGAACAGCGCGATCACCAGAGCCGCCAGCGCGAAGATCAGGGCCTCGACCAGGCTCGCCATCCACCAGACGATGCCGGCAGCGGCGAACATCAGGCCCAGGCGCAGCAGTGCCGGCACCCAGAACAGCAGCTTCGGGTTCATCGAGCGCATCGCCGCCCTTTACTTCTCGGACAGCATGTAGCCGACGCTGCGCACGGTGCGGATCAGGCCATCGGCGCTCCTGAGCGCCTTGCGCAGCCGCAGCACGTGCACGTCCACCGTGCGCTCCTCGATCACGGCATGGTCGCCCCATACCTTGTCGAGCAGCTGGGCGCGCGAGAACACGCGCTCGCGGTGGGCCAGCAGGAACTTGAGCAGCTTGTATTCGGCATTGCCGATCTCGATCTGCTGGTTCTCGACCGTCACGGTGCAGCTGTTCGGGTCCAGCACCACGGTGCCGGCGCGCAGCGGCGCCTCGGCCAGGTGCGGGCTCTTGCGGCGCAGCAGCGCGCGGCTCCGGGCCAGCAGCTCGCGCGGCGAGAACGGCTTGGTGACATAGTCGTCCGCGCCGGTGTTCAGGCCGGCCAGCTTGTCTTCTTCCATGCTCTTGGCGGTCAGCATGATGACCGGGATCTCCTGGAAATCGCGGTCGCCGCGCAGGCGCGACAGCAGGCGCAGGCCGCTCTGGTCGGGCAGCATCCAGTCCAGCAGCACCAGGTCGGGCTTGCCGCGCGTGATGCTGTTCCAGGCGCCGCCCACGGTGTCGGCGCTGCGGATGTCCCAGCCCGCTTCGCGCAGCGAATACTTCACCAGCTCGACGATCGCGGGTTCGTCTTCGACCACCAGGACGCTCGTGTTGTCCGCCATGCCTAGACACCCGCCTGTTCGGTCGGCGCCGGCTTGCTGTGGCGGATGTCGCGGCCTTCCACCACGTAGATGACGTATTCGGCGATGTTCTTGGCGTGGTCGCCGATGCGCTCGATGGCCTTGGCCACCCATAGCGTGTCCAGCGCCGACGAGATCGTGCGCGGGTCTTCCATCATGAAGGTGATCACGTTGCGCATGATGGTGCGGAACTCGTGGTTGATGGTCTCGTCGGCCGCGATCAGTTCCAGCGCCTGCTTTTCGTCCAGGCGCGCGAAGGCATCCAGCGCGCCGTGCAGCATGTCCGAGGCGGCGCGCGCGATGGTGCGCACGGTGTCGTAGTGGGCGAAGGATCCGCCCCCGCGTTCGTGCAGGCTCTTGGTGCTGCGCGCGATCTTGGTGGCCTCGTCGCCGACGCGTTCCAGGTCGGTGATGACCTTGATGGTCGCCATCACGGTGCGCAGGTCGTTCGCGGTCGGCTGGCGGCGCACGATCAGGTGGCTGCAGGCATCGTCGAGCTGCACTTCGAGCTGGTTGACCGCGTGGTCGTCGGCGATCACGCGCTCGGCGCGCGCCGCGTCGCCGGCGCGGAAGGCTTCCATCGCCTCGTCGAACGCGGTTTCCACCATGCCGCCCATCAGCAGGACCTTGGAACGAATCGCTTCCAGCTCCTGGTCATACTGTTTGGATGAATGCTCGCCCGTCATAAAAACTCTCCGAATAGTATTGGTATTCTAACGATCAGCCGAAACGACCGGTGATGTAATCCTGGGTTTCCTTGCGCGCCGGATTCATGAAGATCTGGTCAGTCTCGCCGAATTCGACCAGTTCGCCAAGGTACATGTAGGCGGTATAGTCGGAACAGCGCGCGGCCTGCTGCATGTTGTGGGTCACGATGGTGATCGTGTAGTCCCGCTTCAGTTCGCTGATCAGTTCCTCGATCTTGGCGGTCGAGATCGGGTCCAGCGCCGAGGTCGGCTCGTCCAGCAGCAGCACGTCCGGTTTCACCGCGACGCCGCGGGCGATGCACAGGCGCTGCTGCTGGCCGCCCGACAGCGACAGGCCGCTCTTGTTCAGCTTGTCCTTGGCTTCCTCCCACAGGGCCGCTTTCTTGAGCGCCCATTCGACGCGCTCGTCCATTTCGCCTTTCGAGAGGTTTTCGTACAGGCGCACGCCGAAGGCGATGTTGTCGTAGATCGACATCGGGAACGGGGTCGGCTTCTGGAACACCATGCCGACCTTGGCGCGCAGCATGTTGACATCGACGCCCGGCTCCAGGATGTTACGGCCGCGGTACATGATCGAGCCTTCGGCGCGCTGCCCCGGATACAGATCGTACATGCGGTTCAGGGTACGCAGCAGGGTCGACTTGCCGCAGCCCGAGGGCCCGATGAAGGCCGTGACCTGCTTGTCGTGGATGTCGAGCGACACGTCTTTCAGGCTCTGCGTCTTACCGTAGAAGAAGTTCAGGCCGGAGATCTCGATCGTTTTGCTCCTGGCAGCGGTCGGCACCTGGTTTTGCATAGCTTGGGTCATCACTTATTAAAGGTAGATTAACGCGGAGTCTTCTGGCTGAACAGGGTCCGCGACAGGATGTTCAGCAGCAGCACGGTAAAGGTCACCAGCAGCGCGCCGCCCCAGGCCAGCGAACGCCAGTCGTCATAGGGGCTCATCGCGAACTGGAAGATCACCACCGGCAGGTTGGCCATCGGCGCGTTCATGTCGTTGCTGTAGAACTGGTTGTTCAGGGCGGTGAACAGCAGCGGCGCGGTTTCGCCCGAGATGCGGGCCACGGCCAGCAGCACGCCGGTGACGACGCCGGCCTTCACGGCGCGCAGGCGCACCGTCATCGACACTTTCCAGTGCGGCGCGCCGAGGGCGTAGGCCGCCTCGAGCAGGCTGTTCGGCACCAGGCGCAGCATGTTGTCGGTGGTGCGCACCACCACCGGAATCGCGATCAGCGACAGCGCGATACTGCCGGCGTAGCCCGAGAAGTGCTGCACGTTGGCGACGTAGAGGGCGTAGACGAACAGGCCGATCACGATCGACGGGGCAGAGAGCATGATGTCGGTGACAAAACGCGTCACCTGGGCGAAGCGGTTGTTCTCGCCGTATTCGGCCAGGTAGATGCCGGCCAGGATGCCGATCGGGGTGCTGACCAGGGTCGACAGGCCGACCATCATCAGGCTGCCGACGATGGCGTTGCGCAGGCCGCCGCCTTCGCTGCCCGGCGCCGGGGTATCGGCCGTGAACATGTTCCACGACAGCGCGCCGAGGCCGTTGATCAGGAGGGTCGCCAGGATCCAGGCCAGGAAGGCCAGGCCGATGCCCATGGCCATGATCGACAGGACGATGCCGATGCGGTGCGCCAGCAGGCGTTTGCGGTAGACCGGGTTCTTTGCAGTGGTAGTCATTATTTGGTGCCTTCCTTGCGCGACATCCCGACCAGCATCAGCTTGGCGGCCGACAGCACGATGAAGGTGATGGCGAACAGGATCAGGGCCAGGGCGAACAGCGAGGACGAGTGCAGCGGCGTGGCGGCCTCGGCGAATTCGTTGGCGAGGGTCGAGGAAATCGAGTTACCGGCCGAGAACAGCGACCAGGACAGGTCGTGGGCGTTGCCGATGACAAAAGTGACGGCCATGGTCTCGCCCAGCGCGCGGCCCAGGCCCAGCATGACGCCGCCCACCACGCCGTTGCGGGTATAGGGCAGCACCACCTTGCGCACGACTTCCCACTTGGTGCAGCCGAGGCCATACGCCGATTCCTTGAGGACGGTCGGAACGATCTCGAATACGTCGCGCATCACCGAGGCGATGAAGGGGATGATCATGATTGCCAGGATCAGGCCGGCGGTCAGGATGCCGATGCCCATGGTCGGGCCCTGGAACAGCTGGCCGATCACCGGCAGCTGGCCGATGGTATTCTTCAGCAGCGGCTGGACGTGGTCGGCGAACAGGGGCGCGAACACGAACAGGCCCCACATGCCGTAGATGATGGAAGGCACGCCGGCCAGCAGCTCGACCGCGGTACCCATCGGGCGGCGCAGCCACACCGGGCAGATCTCGGTCAGGAACAGGGCGATGCCGAAGCTGATCGGGAAGGCCACGGCGAGGGCGATGATCGAGGTGGCGAGCGTGCCCCAGATCGCGATCATGGCGCCGAACTGGTCGCCCACCGGATCCCATTCCACGCGCGAAATGAAGCCGGCGCCGAACTCCTTGAAGGCCGGCGCGGCGCCGATGGCGAGCGAGACGATGATCCCGACCAGCACCAGGAGGACCGAGGCCGCGAACAGCAGCGTGATCTTGTGGAAGAAGAAGTCCTGCATGCGCTGCTTGCGCATGGTCTTGCGCAGTGCTTCGGACTGGTAGGCTGCATCGACCGCTGCCGGATCGGCCAGGTCCTGCAGCGTGGCGGATGGTTGTACGCTCATAGATTTTTGTCAATCTTTCCGGCAAACGGAAGGGCCGGAGCTGCCGGCCCTTCCTCGCACTTCGTATCGAGGGTGATTTACCAGACCGCCTTGCCCGCCGCGTCCTTCAGGTTGGCGCGCCAGGCGTCCTGCACCAGCTTGGTCACGCTGTCCGGCATCGGCACGTAGTCCAGTTCGGCGGCTGCGGCGCCGCCGTTCTTGTAGGCCCAGTCGAAGAACTTCAGCACTTCCTTGGCGGTCGCGGCGCTCGGCTGGGTCTTGTGCATCAGGATGTAGGAGGCGCCGGTGATCGGCCAGCTCGCCTTGCCCGCCTGGTTGGTCAGCACCACGGCGAAGCCCGGGGTGCCGGCCCAGTTGGCGCCGGCAGCTGCAGCCTTGAAGGCGTCGTCGCTCGGTTGCAGGAAGACGCCGTCCTTGTTCTGCAGCTGGGTGTGCTGCATGCGGTTCTTCTTGGCGTAGGCCCACTCGACGTAGCCGATCGAGCCCTTGATGCGCTGCACGTTGGCGGCCACGCCTTCGTTGCCCTTGCCGCCCACGCCCACCGCCCACTTCACCGCGGTGCCGGCGCCGATCTTCGACTTCCATTCCGGGCTGACCTGCGCCAGGTAGTCGGTGAACAGGAAGGAGGTGCCCGAGCTGTCGGCGCGGCGCACCACGGTGATGTCGTCGCCAGGGAGCCTGACGCCCGGGTTCAGCGCGGCGATCTGCGGCGCGTTCCACTTGGTGATCTTGCCCAGGTAGATGTCGGCAAGGACGGCGCCCGAGAGGCGCACCTGGCCCGGGGCCACGCCCGGCAGGTTGATGATCGGGACCACGCCGCCCATGATGGCCGGGAACTGGAACAGGCCGGCGGCGTTCAGCTCGGCGGCCGGCAGCGGCATGTCCGAGGCGCCGAAGTTCACGGTCCTGGCCTTGATCTGCTTGATGCCCGCGCCCGAACCGACCGACTGGTAGTTCAGGCCGGTGCCCGATGCCTTCTGGTACAGCTCGGCCCATTTCGCGTAGACCGGGTACGGGAAGGTCGCGCCGGCGCCGGTGATGTTGGCGGCCTGGGCGCTGGCAGCGATGCTGGTGGCGGCGATGGCGACGGAGACGAACAGATGCTTCATGCGCATGATGGATCCTTTAGAGAGGTCCGGGACGGGTCCCGTTTCATTGACGCTGCGAAGTCTACTGGCCGAATATGACAAGTTGATGACAGATGTAATAATCCAGCCGGTGGCGCTATCTTGACGCAGTCCGGCAGTCCTGTCACACACTGCCGCACGATATAAAATTATTCAGCTGCCCGGCCGGCCTGCGCCCTTGTAAATACGCCGCCCTCTGCTAAGCTGGAAGTGTGTTCTTCATAGGGAGGGGATGCTGAAAAGCGTTAGTGTTTATGTTCAGCGTAATGGTGTTTGGCATACTCAGCGGCCTGGCCGGGCTGGTCGCCTTCGAGATCTGGCAAGAGATCCGGGGGGGCTCGGAAAAGCTGCACGATCACTATCACGAATAGTGTCGGCCCGGATCACCGGGTCATGTCATACGGCGAAAAAAGCGGCGAGGCCCGATGGGCGCTCGCCGCTTTGTATTGTGCCGCTCGAACCGGTCAGCGCAGAAAACGTGCCACCGCCGTCATCGCCGCCAGTTCCAGGTTCAGGAACTGGAAGCCGACCTTGAATTCGCCATTGCTGAAAATGCAATACAGCGCCTTGGCGCGTGCGCTGATGGGCACGATGTTACCGTCGACCAGCAGGTCGAAGCTGAGCTGGCCGGCCTGCCCGACCAGCAGCGGGTCCGGCAGGTTGATGCTGACGCCATTGGCGCCGAGGTCGCTGGTACGGCCGCTGACGGGCGCCGCGCCTTCCATGGCCACGCGCGCGCGCACGCGCAGCACCTTGCGTTCGGATTTTCTTTGTTCGTTGAACACGTTAGACTCTATTAAGGATGAGCCAGGCAGTATTATAAGTACTCAGTCGAGCTCCCGCAGCTTGGTAAAGGCCTGGTCGATACGCTCGACGGCGATGATTGTCATGCCCTCGATCTTCTGCTTGGGCACGTTCCCCTTCGGGATCACCGCGATCGAGAAGCCCAGCTTGGCCGCTTCGCGCAGGCGCTCCTGCCCGCGCGGCGCCGGCCGGATTTCGCCGGCCAGGCCGACTTCGCCGAACACCACCAGCCCGCGCGGCAGCGGCTTGTTGCGCATCGACGAGTTGATTGCCAGCAGCACCGCCAGGTCGGCTGCCGGCTCGGTGATCTTCACGCCGCCCACCGCATTGATGAACACGTCCTGATCAAAAGCCGCGATACCGGCGTGGCGGTGCAGCACCGCCAGCAGCATCGCCAGGCGATTCTGCTCCAGGCCGACCGACAGTCGACGTGCATTCGGCAGGTGGCTGGCGTCGACCAGGGCTTGAATTTCAACCAGCAAAGGCCTGGTTCCCTCCTGGGTCACCATCACGCAGGAACCCGGCACCTGGCTGTCGTGCTGCGACAGGAACAGCGCCGAGGGATTCGAGACGCCCTTCAGCCCCTTCTCCGTCATGGCGAAAACGCCCAGCTCGTTCACGGCGCCGAAGCGGTTCTTGATGGCGCGCACCAGGCGGAAACTGCTCTGGGTATCGCCCTCGAAATACAGCACGGTATCGACGATGTGCTCGAGCACGCGCGGACCGGCCAGCGCGCCCTCCTTGGTCACGTGGCCGACCAGGATGATGGTCACGCCGGTCTGCTTGGCCACCCGGGTGAGCTGGGCCGCGCATTCGCGCACCTGGGCCACCGAGCCCGGGGCCGAGGTGAGCGCGTCCGAATACAGGGTCTGGATCGAGTCGATCACCGCCACTTCGGGTTTCAGGTCGGCCAGGGTGCCGAGGATTTTCTCGAGCTGGATCTCGGCCTGCAGCTTGAGCTCGGCCGAATCCACCGACAGGCGGCGCGCGCGCAGCGCGATCTGGGCGCCGGATTCCTCGCCGCTCACATACAAGGTGTTGCGGGTGGCCGCCAGGTTGGCCAGCGCCTGCAGCAGCAGGGTCGACTTGCCGATGCCGGGGTCGCCGCCGATCAGCACCACGCCGCCGGCCACCAGGCCGCCGCCCAGCACGCGGTCGAATTCCTCGATGCCGGTGCCGAAGCGCGGCACGTCCAGGGCTTCGATGTCCCGCAGTGACAACACAGGCGCGGTCTGCGCCAGCGCCTTGTGCGCGGTCTGCGACATGCGGTTCACGCCCTGCGGCTCGGCGACGGTTTCGACCATCGTGTTCCATGCCTTGCAATCCGGGCACTGGCCGGACCAGCGGCTGGCGACGGCGCCGCATTCGCTGCAGACAAAAGAGGTTCGTGACTTAGCCATCGGTTCCCATTCTTCCTTCCATCACGCGCACCCGCGGGGCGAGCGCGCACATCAGTTCATAGCCGATCGTGCCGGCGGCATGGGCCACCTCGTCGACCGGCAGGCCGTCGCCCCAGAGCGTCACCTTGCTGCCGACCCTGGCATTGGCGATCGGGGTCAGGTCGACCGTCATCATGTCCATCGAGACCCGGCCCACCAGCGTGGTGCGCACGCCGTCCACGATCACCGGCGTGCCGTGCGGCGCGTGGCGCGGGTAGCCGTCGGCATAGCCGCAGGCGACCACCCCCACCGTCATCGGCCCGGTCGCCTCGAAGCGGCTGCCGTAGCCGACCGTGTCGCCGGCCTCGATGTGCTGGATGCCGATGACCTCGGAGCGCAGGGTCATGGTCGGCAGCAGGCCATAGTCAAACGCCGAGCGGCCGCCCGGGGTGCCGCCGTACAGCATGATGCCGGGGCGGACCCAGTCGTTCGACAGCGCATCGCCCAGCTCGCCCTGGTGCAGCACCCCGCCGGAATTCGACAGGCTGCGCTCGCCCGGCAAGTCGCCGGCGCCAAACTGGAAGCGGCGCACCTGCTCGGCAATGGTCAGGCGCGGATGCTCCAGCTCGTCGGCATTGGCGAAGTGGGTCATGTGGGTGATGTGGCGCACGTCGGGAATGGCGCGCAGGCGCCGGTAGGCCGCCTCGTACTCGCCTGGCGTGAAGCCCAGGCGGTTCATCCCCGTATTCATCTTCAGGTGCACGTCGATCGGGCGGAAATGCCGGGTGTATTCCAGCATCTTGATCTGCTCGATGTTATGCACCGCGCTATTGATGTTGTGCTCGGCCAGCATCGGCACGTCCGAAGCGTCGAAGATCCCTTCGAGCAGCAGGATCGGCTTGGTCCAGCCATTCTGCCGCAGCCACAGGGCGCCTTCGGTCTCGACCAGGGCCAGGCCGTCGGCCTGGGCGAAGCCGCGCACGCCGCGCTCCAGGCCGTGTCCGTAGGCGTTGGCCTTGACGACCGCCCAGATCTTCGCGTGCGGCGCCTCCATGCGTGCGCGCTGCAGGTTGTGCTGCATCGAATCGAGGTGGATGGTGGCGGAAAGCGGGCGTGGCATGGCGAAAACCGGCGTATTGGCCGCAGTGCGGGAAAGGGTCTATTTTACCGGACCGGGCGCGGCAGCGCTTTTGACATGCCGGGTTTTCTTTTGGCGCAAGGGGCATTCATGGTATAAAGCAACTCGAACCAGTTTTTACTCTTTTCGAATGAACCGTGGCTTTTATACCATCATGGCGGCGCAGTTCTTCTCGTCGCTGGCAGACAATGCGCTCCTCTTTGTCGCAATCAGTCTGCTGACGTCGATGAACGCCCCGGCTTCGCTGACACCCCTGCTGAAGCTGTCATTCGTCCTGTTCTACGTGCTGCTGGCCGCTTTCGTCGGCGCCTTCGCCGATTCGCTGCCCAAGGGCCGCGTGATGTTCATCGCGAACCTGATCAAGATTTCCGGCTGCGCGCTGATGTTCCTGACCGTGCACCCGCTGCTCGCCTATGCCGTGGTCGGCTTCGGCGCGGCGGTCTACTCGCCCGCCAAGTACGGCATCCTGACCGAACTGCTGCCGCCCGAAAAGCTCGTTCCCGCCAACGGCTGGATCGAGGGCTTGACCGTCATGTCGATCATCCTCGGCACCGTGGCCGGCGGCGCCCTGGTGAGCGAGCGCGGCTCCAACTTCCTGCTGGGCCTGGACCTGCCGGGCGTGAGCACCGGCGCCGAAGCGGCGATGGCGGTGGTGGTCGGCGTCTACATCCTGGCGGCCCTGTTCAACCTGCGCATTCCCGATACCGGCGCGCGCTACGAGCACCAGGAGCGCAACCCGGCCAAGCTGATCGCCGACTTCGCCAACTGCTCGGCCACCCTGTGGCGCGACAAGCTGGGCCAGATCTCGCTGGCCGTCACCACCCTGTTCTGGGGCGCCGGCGCGACCCTGCAATTCATCGTGCTGAAATGGGCCGAGCGCTCGCTGCACATGCCGCTGGACAAGGCCACCAACCTGATCGGCGTGGTCGCGATCGGCGTCGCGCTGGGCGCGGCCATGGCGGCGCGCATGATCCCGCTGCGCAAATCGCTCACCGTGATCCCGCTCGGGATCATCATGGGCCTGGTCGTGTGCAGCATGGTCTTCGTGACCACGGTGAACCTGGCCTACCCGCTGCTGGCCCTGATCGGCTTCCTGTCGGGCTTCTTCGTGGTGCCGATGAACGCGCTGCTGCAGCACCGCGGCCACGTATTGATGAGCGCCGGCCACTCGATCGCGGTGCAGAACTTCAACGAGAACCTGTCGATCCTGACCATGCTGGCCCTGTACGCCATCATGATCACGCTGAACCTGGACCTGGACATCATCATCGTCATGTTCGGCCTGTCGGTGGCGGGCATCATGTACTTCATCGGACGCCGCCATGCGGCCAACCAGCGCGAGCACGATTCGCTGGCGCTGATCGGCGAGGAAAAGCACTGATTCATTCTACGTATCACAGAGCCGTAAAGCATATGTGATACGTATCACCGATTAAGGCACCGCCTTCACCATCCGGCGCGCGGCGGCGCGTTCGCGCCAGTCGTTCGGCACGATGAAGCCGCGCTCGATCTCCTCGATCTGCCCCGGCGTATGGCGCACCACCGCGACCAGCACCGGCGTCGACGACGTCTCGAACTGGGCCGACAGCTCGGCATGCAATTGGGCGCGGTTCAGCATCCAGGTGGCCGAGGCGGCGCGAAACGGCGCCAGCCACTGCAGCCGCGGCAGCATCAGGAATTCTTCCCCGGCCAGGCCCTCGATCTCGTCCAGCGCGCACCAGAAGCCGCGGCAGTGGCCGGCGGCGATGCCGCGCATCTCGGGCCAGGAACCGGACGGATAGAACAGCCAGCCCTTGACCAGCGCCCGCGCCCGCGACACCGGCCGCGGCAGCAGGGCCTGCGCGGCCGGATGTCCGCCCAGGCTGAGCTGGCGCTCGAAGACCTTGCGCATCTTGAGGCCGAGGCTGTCGGCCAGGTTGGGGCCGACCAGCGCATCGAATTGTTGCCCGCCCACCCCGTCCAATAAATAGAACTTGGTGGCGAACTCGATGTGCTCGACCGCATCCGGCCCGTCTTCCAGCAGGAAGTCGAATTCGCCGATGGTATCGTTGCGGCTGGCGCGCACCTGCAGGCCGTGGGCGACCAGGCGCCCGTGCTGCTCGAAATAGAAGGCCATCAGCTTTTCGGCATACAGGCCGAGGCGCGTGTGCATCTTCGCGCCCAGCGCTTCGTCGAGCAAGCCAGGATCGTAGTCGAGACGTTTGAGCCAGTCGGCGAGCTCCGGGCTCACGGGCCCAGTGGTGGCGATGCGGCCGGCCCACTGCGGGTCGTTCGCATCGAGCAGGTCGGGGGCGTCGAGCAGCCAGGCCAGCGCCCGCACCCGGGCGCGCCGCAGGTGGCCCCAGCGGCGGTGGAAGCCCAGCTGGTAGGTGTCAGCCGGCGCGTCCATCTGCTGCCGCCCTGGCCCGGCACAGGTCCGCCCAGGCCAGCGCCTTGTCGGCCCCGCGCCGCAGCAGTTCGCCCGGATGCAGGGTCGCTACCAGGGGCGCCTCGCCCAGCCGGTGGACCATGCCGCGCGAACCGGCCAGCGGTTCGGAAAGCGGCTTGCCGAGCAGGCCGTCGATGGCCACCTGGCCCAGGGTCAGCACCAGGCCGGCCCCAGTCAGTTCGCGCTCGCGCTCCAGGAAGGGACGGCAGGCCGCCACTTCTTCCAGGGTCGGGGCGCGGTCGCCGCCCTTGGCATTGGCGGGACGGCATTTCACCAGGGGAGTCACATAGACATCGGCCTCGCGCGACATGCCGACCGCCGCCAGCATGTTGTCGAGCAGCTTGCCCGGCTCGCCGGTCAGCGGCTGGCCGGCCTTTTCGTCCGCCGCGCTGGCCGTGCCGGCGGCGACCAGCCAACGGGCCTGGCGCGCGCCGGCGCCGAGCACCGGCTTGGGGCCTTCGCTGCAGGCGCTGCAATGGCGGCAACTGGCGACGGCCTGGCGCAGAGCGGCCCAGGCCA
>NZ_DKJX01000051.1:357-52819 GCF_002454935.1 Massilia sp. UBA6681 | reverse complement strand
GTGGTGACCGCGCCCGCTCCGCTCGCGCTGCCCGAGCCCACGCGGGCGATCGCCCGGGTGGTCGAACTCGCCACCTCGGGCGCCGCGACCAGCCGCGACGGCGGCCCGCTGGGAGTCGCGTCGCTGCAGGGTTCGCCGCAACAGACCGACTACGGCCACCTCGCGGCGGTCGGCGGCTACCAGTTCCATCTCGTACTCGACATCGTCCGCGCCGCAACGGATTCGTTGTGCGGCGTCGCCGGTCTGCTCACCGCCGAGCAGGTCTGGGCGGAGTGGGCCGACGACGTCCGCGAGGCTGTCGAGTTCGCGTGGGACTGTATCTAGGACGCGAACGCGTCAGCCGTCGAGAACGCGTGCGCGTCAGCCGTCGAGAACGCGTGCGCGTCAGCCGCCGATGCGCACCGGCCCCGGGTCGACCAGTACACAGCGGGCGCCCGAGAAGATCGTCGGCATGCACTTGTTGCAGTGGATGCACAGCGACCTGGTGCGGGACTCGGCCTCGATCCGGTTGACCAGATCGGGTTCCCGCAGCAGCGCCCGTGCCATCGCGACGAACTCGAACCCCTCCTCCATCGCGGTGTCCATGCCGGCCCTGTCGGTCACGCCGCCGAGCAGCACCAGCGGCATCTTCACGGCCGCACGGATCTGCCGGGCCTCCTCGAGCATGAACAGCGGCTCGTACGGGTAGGCCTTGATGAACGCCTTGCCCACCAGCTGCACGCCGAGCTTGACCGGCTGCGGCATCGCGTTGGCGAAGTCGCGGACGGGGGCGTCGCCCTTGAAGAGGTACATCGGATTGAGCAGCGAGCTGCCCATCGTCAGCTCCAGCGCGTCGAGGCTTCCGTCGGCCTCGAGCCACTGCGCCACCTGGATCGCCTCGTCCACCCAGAACCCGCCGGGCACACCGTCGTCCATGTTCAGCTTGGCGAGGATCGCGATCCGGTCGCCGACCGCCTCGCGGACGGCGCGGGCCGTCTCCCGCACGATCCGCGCGCGATTCTCGAGCGATCCGCCGTAGTCGTCCTTGCGCTTGTTCAGCTTGGGACTCAGGAAGGAGCTCGCGAAGTAGTTGTGGCCGAAGTGGATCTCGACGGCGTCGAAGCCGCCCTCGATCGCGAATCCGGCGGCGTCGGCGTGCGCCTGGGTGATCCGCGCGATGTCCGACGCGCTGGCCGCGTGAATCCTCTTCATGCTGAGCGGGCTGAACGACGTCGACGGAGCCAGGGCCGGCAGTCCGTTCGACTTCTCGTTCGCGACGGGGCCGGCGTGACCGATCTGCGCGGACGCCGCCGCACCCTCCGCATGGATCGCGTCGGTGAGCTTGCGGAGCCCGGGCACCACCTCGGGACGCATCCACAGCTGGCCGCGCTCGGTGCGCCCCTCGGGCTGCACGGCGCAGTACGCAACGGTGGTCATACCGACGCCGCCGGCCGCGGGCTGACGGTGGAACTCGATCAACTCGTCCGTGACCAGCGCCTGGGGGGTTCGCCCCTCGAACGTCGCGGATTTGATGATCCGATTGCGCAACGTGATCGGGCCGAGCTTGGCCGGCGCGAACACATCGGGGGCAGTGATCTGGGACACCGCGAGTCCTTCCGTCGGGAGCGGCCCGAGGCTATACCGATGCCAGCGGTCTCGAAAGTGGGGGTGTCCACTGGGTGGGACACCTGCGCGGGTGGGCCACGCACGTGGGTGGGACACGCGCAGGTCCGCGATCAAGGACAGACGGTCGCCACGAGTCCGTAGATCTCACGGGACTGTTCAGCCGTCGGCGTCCGGCCGGCGTGCCCGGCACGGGCGACGATCCGCGAACTCACCGCGTCCGCGTCGACGTGGTTCCCGAGATCCTCGCACGATTCGATGGCGATCTCTGCGATATCCCCGTCGTCGCGGTCGACGGTCAGTTGGGGGTACTGGGCTCGGAACGACGCGACGAAAGCCGCCACCCGAGCCGGGTCGTACGCGCGCATCGCGGGCTGGACGTGATGGTGCTCGTCCGAGTGCGAGGGCATCACGTCGGTGGTGGCGGCCGGCCCTTCCGGGCCTTTGTGTTCGACGTGCTCGCCATCGTCGCCGCAGGAGGCGGTGAGCAGCACGACCCCGACCGCGATTCCGGCGATCACTGCTCTGGTCATGCTCAGGAGGTTCCCCGGCCACCACGTTTCGAAACGCGCTCAGCCGGTCACGCTGCGCACCGCAATACCCAGATACATGAGCATCAGGACGAACAGAAACCAGCCCGCCGCCTGCCAGATCGGCCACGTCCCGTTGCGACGCCACACGCGGTACGTCTGGACGAAAGCAGCGATACCGCCGAGCAGCAGCAGAGCCGACGGCACCACCACCACGACGATGCGTGCGGTGTCGGTGCACAGTCGCCCCTCGTCGGGAGCGCAGTCCCCGGCCCCGGACCCCACCGAGATCGTGACGGCCATCGCGATCAGGGCGAGAACGATCGTGGCCGCGTCGAAGAGCGCCGCCCGCCGAAAGGTTTGCGGGTCCGACCACCGCTTCTCCACGTCCCGTGTCATGGGCCTCCTTCCACGTGACTTCCTCCGGTCACCTACCCGAACCCGAGAGGAACGAAACCGACGCTCACCCCCCACGGATGAGGCCGACGGCGCGACGGTGCGGTTCATTCGTGGGACAGGACCGAACGGCCCGCCGACGGAGGACATGCGATGACGACACCGGACCCGAACGATGCCCCGTACGAGCTGCCCGGTGGGTACCCGACGGCAGCGTCCGCGTCCCGCGCGCGCGACGACGCCGACTACCAGCGAGCGGTGACGGCCTACCGGTTCTGGTACCCGACCGTCTCGGTCGAGGGAATCTTCAACGGCAACCGGGAGATCGGCATCGCGGACAACGTGGCCGTGGGGATCGCGTCGACCGGGCCGCTCCAGGTCGGATTCACGCTCAACTCCGACACCCCGTACGGCGCGGCCGCCCTCGACCTGACGGACGGGCCGATGGTGATCGAACTTCCCGCGGGCCCCTACATCGGTCTGGTCGACGATCACCACCAACGGTGGATCATGGACATGGGCATTCCCGGCCCCGACGAGGGCAAGGGCGGACGGCACGTCGTGCTGCCACCGGGATACGACGGCGACGTCCCGTCGGGCCACCACATCGGCCGGTCGAATTCGTTCACGGTGTTGATGGCGCTGCGCGCGCTACCCGTCGGCGGGGACATCGTCGGCGCACTGAAGGCGTTGCGCGAGGTCAAGATCCACCGCCTGGGCGCCGACACCGAGTGCCTGGACTTCGTCGACTTCACCGACAAGGCCCTCGACAGCACGTGCCTGCGCTGGGAGGACGACATCGAGTTCTGGAAGGTGCTGCACGGCATCCTCGACCGCGAACCGGTGGTGGACGAGTTCCGGCCCATGTACGGACTGCTGGCCGGACTCGGGATCCGCAAGGGCGAACCGTTCGCACCCGACGCGCGCACCACCCGAATCCTCGAACGCGCCGCCCGGGCAGGGCGGGATCAGATGCTGGTGTCCGCCTTCGCCGGAACCCGCCCCGACCGGATCGCGTGGCCGGATCGCGCATGGGAATGGGTGGGGTTGGTGCCGGACAACGCCGACTTCGAGACCCCCGCCGGGCTCGATCTCGAGGCCCGCGACCGCTGGTTCGCGCAGGCGATCGTCGCGTCCCCGGCGATGTTCCGGAGGCAGGTCGGTGGCGGTTCCCTGTACTGGCTCGGGACACGGGACGCGCAGGGCGACTACCTCGACGGCAGCATCGACTACACGCTGACGGTGCCCACACCCGTTCCGGCCGGCCTGTTCTGGTCACTCACCGTCTACGACGCCCAGACCCGGTCGCAGGTCCAGACTCCGCTGGGCAGGGCAGCCGTACGCTCGCTCTTCGAACTGCCACAGGACGACGCGGACTCGATCGACCTGTACTTCGGCCCGAACGCACCGGTCGGCGTGGAGAACCTGTGGGTCGAGACGCTCCCCGGCCGGTCCTGGTTCGCGTACCTGCGGATCTACGGTCCGCAGGAGAGCGCGTTCGACGGCACGTGGCGGCCGGGAGATTTCGTCCGGGTGCCCCCGCTCAGCTGAGCTCGCCGTACCGCGCCAGCGCCTCGCGACGTTCCTCGGCGTGGTCGACGATCTGCTCCGGATAGTTCTCCGGCCGAGCATCTTTCAGCGTGTGCACCGCCTTGCCGCCGATGCCGCGCAGTTCCGGCACCCAGCGCCGCACGTAGTCGCCGGTGGGGTCGAACTTCTCGCCCTGCCCGGTGGGGTTGAACACCCGAAAGTACGGTGAGGCGTCGGTGCCGGACCCGGCCGTCCACTGCCAGCCGTGCTGGTTCGACGCCAGATCGCCGTCGACCAGGTGCTGCATGAAGAAACGCGCCCCACGCCACCAGGGCAGGTGCAGGTCCTTCACCAGGAACGACGCGACGATCATCCGCACCCGGTTGTGCATCCAGCCCTCGGCGGCCAGTTGCCGCATGCCGGCGTCGACGATCGGGTAACCGGTGCGGCCCTCGCACCACGCCGCGAACAGCGCGTCGGCGTCGCGTCCGGCGTCGTGGCGGATCGCGTCGAACTTGGTGTCGTAGTTGCGACGTGCACTGTCCGGACGCTGGAACAGGATGTCGGCATAGAAGTCTCGCCACGCCACCTGACGCCGGTACTGCTCGGCGCCGCGGCTGCGCCGACGGGCCAGATCGGCGAGCATCGTGCGCGGGTGGATGTTCCCGAACTTGAGGTACACCGACATCCGGCTGGTGGTGTCGAGGTCGGGGCGATCGCGTTCGTCGTCGTAGCGGAGCAGGTCGTCGTCGCAGAACTCGCGCCAACGCTCGTGCGCCGCAACCTCACCCGCTTCCGGACCGGGTGCGTCGGGCGCCGGGATCCGCACCCGTCGGCCCCGGCCCTCCACGTCGTCGGGGTCGATCCAGTCGAGCGTGTCCGCGCCGGTGCCCGCCGGTCCGCGCCAACCGTGGTCGAGCCAGCGCTTGAACCACGGCGTGAACACCTTGTACGGGCTGCCGTCGTCCTTCGTCACCCGGCCGGGCGCGACGGCGTACGGCGACCCCGTGGCCACCAGGTCCACGTGCTCCGCGACGGCCGCGTCCCGCTCCCGCCCGTACGGGCCGTAGTCGGCACTAACGTGTACCTCCTGCGCGCCAACCGCTTTCGCGATCCTCGGCACCACCTCGACCGGGTCCCCGCGCACCACCAGCAGGCGTCCACCGAGTTGCTCGTCGAGCGCGGACAGGCTGCGATAGAGGAAATCGCGTCGCGGGCCGCCGGACGGGCCGAGCAGCCGGTCGTCGAGCACGAACAACCCCAGCGCGCGTTCCCCTGCCGCGCTCAGCGTGGGCAGATCCCCTACCCGCAGGTCGCGGCGGAACCAGACCAGTGACTCAGACATCGTGTGCCGCCCGCTGCCCGGCGACCAGGAGGTCGGTCGTGAGTTCTATGTGGCGCCGCAGCTCGTCCACCGCACGGTCGGCATCCCGGTCGACGGCGGCCGCCGCGATGCGGTCGTGCTCGGCGTCGACGTCGCGGGCCGCGGATTCGGGGCTTCGCACGCTCCAGCAGCGGTACACCTCCGAGACGTCGCGCAGCGATCGGGCGATGTGCACGAGCCGGGTGTTGGGACACGCCTGCAGGAGGGTGCCGTGGAAGGCGCTGTGCGCTGCGAGCCACGCCTCGGAGACCCGGCCGCAGGCATCCACGGGCGCGGTCCGTGACAGCCGGTGGCGCGCGGCGAGGACGGCCGACTCCCATTCGACGTCACCGTGCGCGATCGACCGACGCAGCGCCTCCGATTCGACGAACACGCGAGCGTCGGTCAACTCCACCAGATCCGGCACCGACACCGGGACCACGCGGAAGCCCAGCTGCGCCTCCGACACCGCGAGCCCCTGCTCGACCAGCCGGGGCAACACCTCGCGCAGCACGCCGGTGCTGACGTCGTAGCGGGTCTGCAGTTGCCCGAAGGCGAGCTTCTCTCCCGGTGCGAGGACGCCGCCGAGGATGTCGGCGCGCAGCCGCGCATGGATCTCGTCCGCGCGGGTACCGGTCGCTCTGGCCATCCCGCCAGTACAGGCCGTTCCGAATCACGAGTCAAGTTTCGAAATTATATTGCTTTTCCGATATTTCTCGGGTCTACTGGGCGCCACACTCCCCGGCGTCCCAGCCGGAAGCGCTCACCGACACAGACAGGAACGATCGCCATGCGCGTGGCCAACCTCTCCGGACGCACCGTTCTGATCGACGGCGACCGCGCCGTCGACGTCCACACGGCCAGCGCCGGCCGCTTCGGCCCCGATCCCGCCGCGGTCTACGCCGAGTGGCCGGCCTTCGCCGACTGGGCGCGCACCGTCTCCGGCACCGCCGCCGGCGAGGCGTTCGACAGCCGCGACCTCGGTGCACCGTCCCCGGCGCCCAGCCAGGTGTTCGCGATCGGTCTCAACTACCGCGACCACGCCGCCGAGACCGGGCTGGACGCACCCGACGCTCCGCCGACCTTCACGAAGTTCGCGAGCTGCCTCACCGGCCCCGACACCGATCTGGCGCTGCCGACCGACACCGTCGACTGGGAGGTGGAACTGGTCGCCGTCATCGGCCGCGAGGCGATCGGCGTGGCAGCCGACGACGCGTGGGCGTACGTCGCGGGACTGACCGTGGGGCAGGACTTCTCGGAGCGGACCTCGCAGATGGCCGGGCCGGCCCCGCAGTTCTCGCTCGCCAAGTCGTTCCCCGGCTTCGGCGCGACCGGGCCCTGGCTGGTGACCCCCGACGAGTTCACCGACCGGGACGACCTCGCGATCGCGTGCGAGATCGACGGCGAGACGGTCCAGTCCGGCCGCACCGCCCAGATGATGTTCCCCGTCGCGGAGCTGGTCGCCCACCTGTCGGCGGTGTGCGCACTGCGCCCGGGCGACCTGATCTTCACCGGCACCCCGGCCGGGGTCGGCGTCGGCCGCACTCCGCAGCGATTCCTCGTTCCCGGCAACGTCGTCACCAGCCGCATCGAGGGCATCGGATCGCTCGTCCAGCGCTGCGTGCCCGGGCCGAGGTAGGCGGTTCGCGCGCCTCTCCCCCACCCGCACCGGCGGCGTCCGATTCAGTGAACAGCATTCACAATGAACTAACATCACCGCCGTGCCCGAGGATCCCGACCACCACCACGACGCCGACGCCGCACTCGGTCGCGCCTACGTGCTCACCGAGCACCTGTCGATGTCGCTGCAGTCGGGCACCCGCGATTTCGGCCTGACGACCGCACGGACCCGGGCACTGCTGTGCGTCCTCGAGAATCCGCCGATGACGCAGCGCGATCTCGCGGGCGCGCTGCGCTGCAGCACCCGCCAGGTGACCGCACTGGTCGACGCTCTCGAGAAGTCCGGGCACGTGCGCCGGGACCCGCACCCGACCGATCGGCGCGCCCACATCGTCGCGCTCACCGAGCGCGGTCACCGCGACGCCGACCGGGTCCGGCACCTGCGCGCGAGCACCGCGCAACGCCTGTTCGACGGCGTCGATCCGCACGACCTCGACGCGTTCGTCCGGGTCGCCGACACGCTCATCGCACGATCCGACCGAGTGCGTCCGCGGCCGGAGGAGTGACGAAGATGAGGGGAAACGTCGCGGTCGCCGGGCACAATGCTCAGGTGACCGCCACCGCAACCGTCCTGGTCGTGGACGACGACCCGGACGTGCTCGCCTCGCTCGAGCGCGGGCTCCGTCTGTCCGGCTTCACGGTCCTCACCGCGTCGGACGGGGCGCTCGCCCTGCAGGTCGTCGCAGATGCCGCACCCGACGCCGTCGTGCTCGACATGAACATGCCCGTGCTCGACGGCACCGGGGTGGTGACCGCCCTGCGCAAGGAGGGCAACGAGGTCCCGATCTGTGTTCTCAGCGCCCGCAGCTCGGTCGACGACCGCATCGCCGGCCTCGAGTCCGGCGCCGACGACTACCTGGTCAAGCCCTTCGAGCTGGAAGAGATGTCGGCGCGCATCCGTGCGGCGGTACGGCGCGGCGCCAGCCAGGCCAGCAACCTGCTGGCGCACGCCGGCATCGCGCTCGACCTGGAGACCCGCCAGGCCAGCCTGCATGGCCAGCCGGTGGCGCTGACGGCGCGCGAGTACCACGTGCTGCTCGCGCTCCTGCAGCGCAGGAACGGCATCGTCACCCGCGCCCAGATCGAGGAAAGCCTGTACGGCTGGGGCGAGGAAGTCGAGAGCAATGCCATCGAGGTCTACATCCACAACCTGCGCAAGAAATTCGGCAGCGACAGCATCGTCACGGTGCGCGGCCTCGGCTACCGGCTGAAAGAACATGCGTAAGCCTGCCGGGCCCTGGTCGCTGCGCCGGCGCCTGCTGGCGGCCATCCTCGCCGCCAGCAGCGTGCTGTGGCTGGCCGGCCTCGGGACCCTCACCGCGATCGCCTGGCAGGAAACCGGCGAGGTGTTCGACGATGCGCTCGAAGAATCGGCCTATATGCTGATGGCGGCCACCACCGACCTCGATGCGCGCGGCCTGCTGGCTCCCTTGCCGCCGATGGAGGGGGACGGGGTGCGCCGGGTCGACATGCAATACCAGGTGGTGGCCGGCGGCCGCGTCGTCCAGCGCAGCGCCGGCGCCCCGGCGCATCCCTTCGTGGGCGGCTTCGACGACGAGCATGGCTTTGCCGACCTGCGGGTGGACGGCGACGACTGGCGCGTGTTCGTGGTGCGCGACGGGGCGCGGCGCTTCGAGGTGCAGGTCGGCCAGCGCGTCGACAAGCGCTTCGAGATCCTGGAAGACCTGGCCGAGGCCCTGTGGCTGCCGGCACTCGGCATCCTCCTGCTCCTGGGGCTGGTGTGCTGGTTTCTGACCGGGCGCGTGCTGGCGCCGCTGCGCCGCACCGCGGCCAGCATCGCCGCCAAGACCCCGAGAGACCTGGCGCGGGTGGCGCTCGATGGCCAGCCGCGCGAACTGCTGCCGATCGTCGGCGCCCTGAACGAGGTGCTGGGGCGCCTCGACCAGGCCTTGCAGGCCGAGCGCCGCTTCACGGCCGATGCGGCCCACGAACTGCGCACGCCGCTGGCGGGCCTGCACATGCACGTGCAGCTGCTGCAGCGCCAGCATCCCGGCCTGGCCGAGTCCTTCTACAAGCTGCGCCAGGACATCGGGCGCCTGACCGCGCTGGTCGACAGCCTGCTGGCGCTGGCGCGCCTGGACCCGCTGGCGCGCACCCAGCTGGTGAGCCAGGCGGTGGCGCTGCCGCCCCTGTTCGCGGCGCTGCGCGCCGACTATGCGCCGGAGGCGGCGCGGCGCGGCATCGACCTCGCCTTGCACAGCGCGATCGATCAGGTAGAGGGCGACCCGCAGATGCTGGAGATCGTGCTGCGCAACCTGGTCGGCAACGCGCTGCGCTATTGCCCGGCCGGCAGCCGGGTCGAGGTCGAGGCCCTGCGCCATGCGGGCCGCGACCGGATCGCCGTGCGCGACGACGGCCCCGGGGTCGACGCCGCCAGCAGGGCGCGCCTGACCGAACGCTTCTTCCGGGTGCTGGGGCAGGAGGAGGGCGGCAGCGGGCTTGGCCTGTCGATCGTCCAGCGCATCGCCGACCTGCATGGCGTCAAGCTGTCCTTCGGGCCGGGCCTGGGCGGGCGCGGGCTGGGCGTGACGCTCGACTGGCCTTCTTAAGATCGGTTTAATGTCCGGCCGGTGTAATGCGCCTGTGTCCCATCATTCACACCAGGAGCCAACATGAAACGCATTCTCCAGATTTCTGCTATTACAACCCTGCTGGCCGCATCGGCCTTCGCCATCGGCCAGCCGGCCGGCTATACCGGGCCGTCCGCCAAGCCGGCCGCGGCTTCCGCGACTCCCGGCTACAAGGGGCCGTCGAGCGTCCCCTTGACGACCGCCAAGGAACTGCTCGACAAGGGCAAGGACGACCAGCACGCGCGCCTGCAGGGCAAGCTGCTCAGCCACAAGGGCGGGGACGACTACGAATTCGCCGACCAGAGCGGCAAGATCACCGTCGAGATCGAACCCGAGCACTTCCCGGCGGGCGTGAGCATCGATCAGAACACGGTGGTCGAGCTGAGCGGCGAATTCGACAAGGAGACCTTCGGCGACTCCAGTTTCGAAGTCAAGCAGATCAAGGTCGTGGGCAAGTAAGCGCCGGCCGCTTCACGGCGCCGTCTCCGGCGGCGCCGGCCTGGCCCGCGCCAGGCGGATTTCCGGATTGGCCAGGTGGACGGTCTGGGTCGGATAGGCAAAGCCGATGCCTTCCTGCTCGAAGCGCTCGAACAGGGCGATGTTGATGGCCTGCTGCACGTCCATGTAGACGGCGTAGTCCGGCGACTGCACGATGTACACCACTTCGAAGTCGAGCGAGGAGGCGCCGTAGGCCTTGAAATGGGCGCGGTCGAACTTCACCTGCGCTTGCGCTTCGACCGCCTCGCGCAGGATGCCCGGGATGGCCAGCAGCTGCTGTTTCGTGATCTCGTAGACGACCCCGATGCCGAACACGATGCGGCGGGTCTGCATCCGCTTGTAGTTGCGGATCCGGCTTCCCAGCATGTCGCTGTTGGAGAACACGATCTGCTCTCCGCCGAGCCCGCGGATGCGCGTGGTCTTCAGGCCGACGTATTCGACGGTCCCCGACAGCTCGTCCACGCTGATGAAGTCGCCCACCACGAAGGGCTTGTCGAGCACGATCGATAGCGACGAGAACAAATCGCCCAGGATGTTCTGCATGGCCAGGGCGACGGCGACGCCGCCGATGCCGAGGCTGGCCACCAGGGTGGTAATGTTGACGCCGAAGTTATCGAGGATCATCAGGACGATCACGGCCCAGATGAAGGTGCGCGCGACGAAGCCGAGCGCGGCGGTCGAGGTGACGGCGGCGGCGTCCTGCGCGCTGCGGCGGGTGCGGTAGAACTGCAGCCAGCCGTGTACGCCGACGTCGCCCCAGCGCGCCATCTGCAGCAACAGGGCCGTCACCACCAGGTGCGACAGCAGGGTGCTTGTCTTGTCGGTGAGGGTGAGCCAGTGCGAGCCGACATACAAGCCAAGCGCGAGCATGAACAGCGGATGGGTGGCAGCCAGGACGCGTGCCGCCAGGTCGTCGACCCAGGTGCTGGTGTGGGCGGCAAAGGCTTCGATGCGCCGGACCACGATCGTACGGGCCGCGTGCAGCACGAGGTAGGTGGCGATGGCGATGCCGAAGGCGATCGACCAGGTCAGCAGGTCATTATTCCAGATCAAATAATCCATCGTCTTCCTTGTTCTGTTTGCATCTCATCAGGCTGCCATCGATACCGGCACCGTGACGCACGGCTCGGCCCGGATTATCCAGTGTAACAATGCATATTCATTGGTACAAATGTAAATACCTTAATGTAAATTAGCGGTGAATGCGTCCCAATCCCTTTTTCGGTAGAAACACGCTGGTATGATCCCGGCTGCCGGGCGCCTGCGGCGGCCACCAGGAACACACCATGAGCGAAACCGAAAAATTCTTTGCACCTCAGAGCGAGGGCCCCATTGCCAACCGTTTCAGCCTCCTGCTCGACAAGGCCGACGACGACGTGATCGATTCGAGCCTGCGGTCCGGCATCGAATTGCGCGGGGCGACTCCCTGGATCCTGATGTTCGCGATCCTGGTCGCCTCGATCGGCCTGAACATCAACTCCCCGGCCGTGATCATCGGCGCCATGCTGATCTCGCCGCTGATGGGGCCAATCGTGGGGATCGGCTACGGCATCGGGATCTACGATTTCGCGCTGATCCGCCGTTCGCTCGCCAACCTTGGCATCGCGGCCGCCATCAGCCTGGCGACCTCGACCCTGTACTTCCTTCTCACCCCCCTCGAAGAGGCACAATCGGAACTGCTGGCGCGCACCACGCCGACGCTGTGGGATGTCCTGATCGCGCTGGCCGGCGGCCTGGCCGGCATCATCGGCATGACCCGGCGCGAAAAGTCGAACGTGATCCCGGGCGTGGCGATCGCGACCGCCCTGATGCCGCCGCTGTGCACGGCCGGCTACGGCCTGGCCAACGGCAACTGGGCAGTGTTCGGCGGCGCGTTCTACCTGTTCTCGATCAACTGCGTGTTCATCGCCGTCTCGACCGTGATCGTCATCGAATACCTGCGCCTGCCGCATCGCAAGTTCGTGGACCAGACGGTCGAGCGCCGCGTCAAGCGCACCTTGCTCACGGTGGTGCTGTTGACCGCGTTGCCCAGCATCTACCTGGCGATCCAGCTGGTCGACAACGAAGTGTTCGGCCACCGCGCGCGCGCCTTCGTACGCACGGAATTCAGCGGCGGCTCCTCGCATGTGGTCGACACGCAACTCAGTCCGCTGCAGCGGCGCATCGAGCTGACCCTGATCGGCGCCCGCATGCCGCAGGCGGCAATCGCCGCCATCGAGAAGAAGCTGCCGCAGGCCGGTCTGGAAGGCGCGACCCTGGTGGTGCACCAGGCCGAGGACAGCCGCATCGACGTCGGCGTGCTGAAAGCCGACATCCTGACCGAGATTTACCGCGACACCCAGCAGGGCCTGCGTGAGCGCGACGCCACCATCGCCCAACTGCGCGAGGAACTGGCCAGGCGCACTACCGAGCGCAATGCCTGGCGCGAGACGGCGGCCGACATCGGCGCCGAATTCATCGCCCAGTATCCCACCTGCCGGGACCACTTGATGGGCGTGGCCCTGGTTCCCGGACAAGAGGGCAGGCCTGCGAGCGAAGTGCCGACCCTGACTGCCCGCTGCACGCGCGCGCTGGCGCCCGCCGACGTCAAGCGGGCGCAGGACTGGCTGGTCGCGCGCACCAAGGCGGCGGGCGCGCAACTGGTACTGGTGCCGCCGGCGCGCCGGCGCTGATCAGCGTTTCTTCTTCTCGCCGGCGGCGAACAGCTCGATCTTCTTGGTCGGGCCGGAAACGATCAGGAGGTCTGCGGGAAGGATGCGGGTCTCGGGCAGGGCATGCTGGAAGTCTTCGTTGGCGCGCTTGACGCCGACGATCGTCACGCCATAGCGCGAGCGAACGTGCGACTCGGCCAGGGTCTGGTGGTGGGTGCCGGCCGGTGCATGGATCTTGGCGATCGCAAAGCCGTCCTCGAATTCGATGAAGTCCATCAAGCGCCCGGTGATCAGGTGCGCCACGCGCGCACCCATGTCCGCCTCTGGAAAGATCACGTGATGGGCGCCGATGCGCTGGGCGATCTGGCCGTGTTCCGGCGTCTGCGCCTTGACCCAGATGTCCTTGATGCCAAGCTCGGTCAGCACCATCAGCGTCATCAGGCTGGCCGCAAGATCCGAGCCGATCGCCACGATGGCATGCGAAAAATCGGCTACGCCCAGCTGCAGCATGGTGCTCTCGTTGGTGGAGTCGGCCTGCACCGCATGGGTCAGGCGGTCGCCCCAGAACTGCACCAAGTCTTCACGGTTGTCGATGCCCATCACGTCGTGACCCAGGCGCATCAGGGACTGGGCGACGGCGCCGCCGAAGCGTCCCAAGCCGATGACGACGACGCTGTCGCTCGCCGAAAAGGCGAACTGCTCTGTAAAAATCCTACCCAACAATTGGATGTTCCTCCGGATAACGATAAGGCATGCGCCGTTCGCCCAGGACGAGCGAGGTGGCGAGCGTGATGGTGCCGACCCGGCCGATGAACATCAGCACGGCGAGCAGCAGCTGGCCGCTGGGCGGCAGCTGGTGGGTGATGCCGGTCGACAGTCCCGCGCTGCCGAAGGCGGCGATCACCTCGAAGATGATCTGGTCGGTCGGGAAGTGGGTGATGCGCAGCAGGATCACCGTGCCCACCGCGACGATGATGGAGCCCAGGACCAGCACCGTGATCGCCTGGCGCTGGGCCGAGGCGCCGACCCGGCGCCCGAAGGCTTCGGTATCGGTATGTCCTTTTGCTTCGGCGATCACCAGCAGGGCCAGGATGGCGATGGTGCCGACCTTGACGCCGCCGGCGGTGCCGCCGCTGCCGCCGCCGATGAACATCAGAAAGTAGTGCACGGCCCAGGTCTCGGGGGCGAGGGCGCCGATGTCGACCGCATTGAAACCGGCGGTGCGCGCCGCGACCGACATGAACATGCTGTTCGATAGCTTGTCGAACACGGAAAATGGCCCGATGGTCCGCACATTGTTCCATTCCAATACAACAATCGCCACGAAACCGCCCAGCACCAGTATCAGCGAGCCGGTCAGCGTCAGCTTGGTGTGCAGCGACCAGTGGCGCGGGTCGCGCCAGCGGTGGCGCAGGTCGTGCAGCACGGGGAAGCCGATGCCGCCGACGACGATGGCGATCATGATCGGCCCCAGCACCAGGGCGTCGCTGGCGTAGCGCATCAGGCTGTCCGCATGGATCGAGAAGCCGGCATTGTTGAACGCGGATGCGGAATGGAACAGCCCGTTCCAGGCGGCGTCTCCCCAATCCAGGCCATGGCCGAGGTGCAGCCTGAGCGTGAGGACCGCGAACAGCAGCAACTGGCAGATCAGGGCGACCTTGAACACGATCTTTGCCACGCTCGTGATGTCGCCGAGCCCGAGCAGGCGCGTCTCGGTCTGCGTCATCATGCGGGTGCGCAGCCTGGGCGAACGGTTGACCATCAGGCCGAGCAGGGTGGCGGCGGTCATCAGGCCGAAGCCGCCGAGCTGGAACAGGAACATGATGACGCCCTGCCCGAAGCCGGACCAGTAGCTGCCCGTGTCGACGATGGCCATGCCGGTCACGCATACCGCCGAGACCGAGGTGAACAGGGCGACCAGGGGCGGCGCCGGCAGGCCGTCGGCGCGCGCCGCCGGCAGCATGAGCAGCAGCGTGCCGACCACGATGGCCAGCAGGAAGCCCAGGGCGACGGCCCGTGCGGGATGGATAAGTGTTTTCATGCGCGCATCCGTGTCGATGCGCGCGGCAGGGCGCTAAGGGTTCGAAAGTCCATGGTGTCGTGAGGCCTGGCCGCTTGTCGGCGGCACTCGTTGCCTTGAATCACCCGAACCCTAACACATGGAGCGGGGGCGACGCCGCAAAACTGCGGCCATGCCGCTATCGGCGGCGCCGTGCGCGCCAGGTCAGCCCGGCCAGGCCGGCCGCCAGCATCGCCCAGGTCGATGGTTCCGGCGCCTGCGACATCATGGTCAGTCGGGTGTCGCTGGTCCAGTACAGGTGGCGCTCCTGGGTCATGTTTGGATTGAATTCGTAGGCGTAGTGCTGGTCGCCGGTGGTGATCAGGCGCCCGCCGCCGACCCAGCCTTCGGGATCCTGGCCGTAGCTGCCGACGCTGAAATGCAGGCCGGCATCCTGGGAAAAGGAAAAACTGGTGGCGCCGCACTGGTAGAACGGGTTGCTGGTGGCGGCGCAGGCGATGTAGTCGAGTTCGCCGACGACCAGGGCCAGCAGCTCGTCCTTTTCCAACAGGCCATTGCTGTTCAGATCATGGCCCTTGAACGAGCCGGAGATGACTTCCTCGGGCAGGAAGCTGTCCGACACGCTGTCGTAGAAACCGTTGAAGGAAAAGCCCCAGGAAATGGTGTCGCCGGGGGCCGCGTAGGCGGCGCTGCAGCACAGGAGCAGGGCGCCGGTGGAAAGTAACTTCTTCATTTGAAACCTCAAGCAAAAACAGGGGGGGCGCCGATCGACAACGCCACGTGGCCAGCGTACTCCTGTTCGCCAAATACTGTCGCGTTAAATTGTAGATATTTCTACATTGTGTCGTAACTTCGCGACAATAAGTAACATTGCCATTGAGAATGCTCGAAGTTCTCTGAGGCGCTCTCAGCTGCCGCCGGCGTAGCCGTTCTGGCGCCAGGCCTCATAGACGACTACCGCGACGGTATTGGAGAGGTTGAGGCTGCGGTTGTCCGGCATCATCGGCAGGCGGATGCGCTGGGCTGGCGGGAAGGTCTCGCGCAGGGCCGGGTCGAGGCCGCGCGATTCGGCGCCGAACACGAACACGTCGCCCGGCCGGAAACCGGCGTCGGCGAAGGGCGAGGAGCCGTGGGTGGTCAGCGCGAACATGCGCGAAGGATCCGGTTTCACGTCAAGCAGGAAGGCGTCCCAGTTCTTGTGCACCTTCATGGTGGCGTAGTCGTGGTAGTCCAGGCCGGCGCGGCGCATCTTGGCATCGTCGAGCGGGAAGCCGAGCGGCTCGATCAGGTGCAGCTGGACGCCGGTGTTGGCGCACAGGCGAATGACGTTGCCGGTATTCGGCGGGATTTCCGGTTCGACCAGGACGACGTGGAACAACATGTTCTCCTTCAATTTCTATAGGTGGGCGGCGTACGCGCGAACACCAGGTTGGTGACGCGTGCCGCGCCGGCGCGCTTGAGCACGCCGGCCAGTTCATCGAGTGTGTGGCCGCTGGTCATGACGTCGTCGACCACGCCGACGTGCACGCCTTCCAGGGCCGGATGGCCTTCGGCCAGGACGAAGGCGCCGCGCACGTTGCGGCGGCGCTCGCCCGGCGCTACGCCTGACTGCGCAGCCGTTTCCACCTGCCGCTCCAGCAGGCGCGGCGCCAGCGGAATCGTCAGCGCGCTGGACAGCGGCCGGGCCAGCTCGAGCGCCTGGTTATAGCCGCGCTCGACCAGGCGGCGCGGCCCGAGCGGCACCGGGCACAGCAGCTCCGGCAAGTCCGCGCCGCGCGCCCGAACGGCGTCACGCAAGCGGCCCGCCATCCACGGCGCCAGCGCCAGCCGGCTGGCGAATTTCAGCTGCAGCACCAGTTGGTCGACCGGCGCGCCATAGTCGCAGGCCGCCACGGTGGCGTCGAACGCCGGCGCATCGGCCAGGCAGGCGCCGCAGCGGCGGGCGCCGTCGGCGTTGCCGACCGGGTTGGCGCAGCAGGGGCAGCGCGTGTGCAGGTCCCGCGCATGCGCCTGCGTGCAGGCCGGGCAGACCGCTTGCTCTCCCAGGCTGCCGCACAGCACGCAGCTGGACGGCAACAGCGCATGAAGAACACGCGGCAGCAGGGAGTGGAAAAGCAGGGGCATCTACTCGAATCCACAGGAGCATGTACACTCCGCCATTATCTCACCAAGTTATCGCACTGAGCGCTTCACCACCATGGCTTCACCGCAACCTTCCCGCATGAGCGCGCCGATCGACCTCGAGCGCGTCCGTACCCTGTTCGTCCAGCCCGGCCGCATCCAGGCCTCCGATTTCCTGCGCCGCGAGATCGCCCAGCGCATGCACGAGCGCCTGCAGCTCGTGAAGATCGCGCCGAAGCAGGTGCTCGATGCCGGCTGCGGCACGGGCGCCGACCTGGCGCTGCTGCAGAAGACCTATCCGGCCGCGCAGATCCTCGGCATCGACGCCACCCCCGCCATGGCCACGGCCGCGAAAGCGCCGGCGCCGGCCACCCGCTCGCTGAACCAGATGCTCAGCCGTTTGCTGCCGGCCAAGGCCGGCGTGGACATCGTATGCGGCGACTTCGGCAACCTCCCTTTCGGGACGAACTCGCTCGACTTGTTGTGGTCGAACCTGGCGCTGCACTGGCATCCGCAGCCGGACCGCGTGTTCGCGGAATGGCGGCGGGTCTTGCGGGTGGACGGCCTCCTGATGTTTTCGAACTTCGGCCCGGACACCTTCTCCGAGCTGCGCAGCGCCTTTGCCGCCATGGACGAAACGCCGCACACGCTGCCTTTCGTCGACATGCACGACTTCGGCGACCAATTGGTGGAGGCGGGGTTTTCCACCCCGGTCATGGACATGGAGCGCATCACCGTCACCTACGACACTGCAGAGAGCCTGCTGCGCGACGTGCGCGCCTTCGGCGGCAACCCGCTCGATACGCGCCGGCGCGGCCTGGTCGGGCGCGCGGCGTGGCGGCGCATGCTCGATGCCTTCGAAGCCCAGCGCCGCCCCGACGGCAAGCTCGGACTCAGCTTCGAGGTCATCTATGGCCACGCCTTCCGTCCAGCCCCGCGCACCACCGCGGCAGGGGAGGCGATCGTGCGTTTCCAGCCACGCAAGTCTCAATAACTGCCGGCAACAACGACGCCCGATTTTCCTTGAATAAAAATTACTGATTTGATTATAATCAGTAGCTATTTTTGTCGTCTGGACGAGGAAAACGCTGAAAAAAGCAGCAATCCAGGCGCAAAAATAGAAATACAACGAGAAATGAATTGCAGCATCAGCAGAGCCGCTGATGGCGGGTAGCACAAAGCGACCGGCCCCCAGCGTGTAGGTTCCCACCGATTCCGCAGCGCAATTTCGCGGTACTGGTATAACCGTTCTGCGAATTACGTTTCGGAGCGGCGCCAGTTCGTTCATGGAGCTGTCGACCGTTAAAAAATATTTTTATTTTGGGTGGTTGGGGACAACATGACATACGCATCGCGACTTGGGGCCTGGATGTTCGGCCTCGCAGCAACGGCCGGCATCCCAGCATGGGCGGCTCCGGAAATCACGGGCCGGCCGGTGGAACACCAGTTGAACATGCAGCTCCCCGTGACCGGCGTCGGCGCCGATATCTACGACCTGCACAACTGGATGATGATCGTCTGCCTGGTGATCTTCGTCGGCGTGTTCGGTGTCATGTTCTATTCGGTGTTCAAGCACCGCAAGTCGCTCGGCCACAAGCCCGCCACCTTCCACGAATCGACCGCCGTCGAGATCGCCTGGACCATCGTTCCCTTCCTGATCGTCATCGGCATGGCCCTGCCGGCCACCAAGACCGTGGTCGCCCTGAAGGACACCTCGAACGCCGACATCACCATCAAGGCCACCGGCATGCAGTGGAAATGGGGCTATGACTACCTGAACGGCGAAGGCGAGGGCATTTCCTTCCTGTCCAACCTGGCCACCCCGCGCGCCCAGATCGGCCTGCCGGGCCAGGCTGCCACCGAGAAAAAGGGCGAGAACTACCTGCTCGAAGTGGACAACGAGATGGTCGTCCCGGTCGGCAAGAAAATCCGCATGGTGTTCACCGCCAACGACGTGATCCATGCCTGGACCATCCCGGCCTTCGCCATCAAGCAGGACGCGATTCCGGGCTTCGTGCGCGACGGCTGGTTCAAGGCCGACAAGATCGGCGTCTACCGCGGCAATTGCGTCGAACTGTGCGGCAAGGACCATGCCTTCATGCCGATCGTGGTGCGCGTGGTGTCCGCCGAGGACTACACCGCCTGGGTCGCCGGCGAGAAGAAGCGCATGGCCGCCCTGGCCGACGACCCGAACAAGGTCTGGACCATCGACGAACTGAAGACCCGCGGCGAGCAGGTCTACGCCGCCAACTGCGTGGCCTGCCACCAGGCCAACGGCAAGGGCGTGCCGAACGCCTTTGCCCCGCTGGACGGCTCGCCGAACGTGCTGGGCGCCAAGGCGCACCAGATCGACATCCTGCTCAACGGCCAGGACACCCCGGCCTATCCGTCGGCGATGCCGGCCTGGAAGCAGCTGTCGGACACCGAGATCGCCGCCGTGATCACCTATACCCGCAACACCTGGTCGAACAAGGCTGCGGAAAACATCGTGCAACCGGCGGAAGTGCTGGCTGCCCGCAGCAAATAACGTAGCACTGTGTTAGCTATCTAAGCTTCAGGGAATCGACATGACTACCAGCACCATCGATCACGCACACGACCACGGCCACGACCACGCGCACGACCACCCACACGGCTGGCGCCGCTGGCTGTTCGCCACCAACCACAAGGACATCGGTACCCTGTACCTGTGGTTCTCCTTCATCATGCTGCTCTCGGGCGGCGTGCTGGCGCTGATGATCCGCACCGAACTGTTCGAGCCGGGCCTGCAGTTCTTCCGCCCCGAGTTCTTCAACCAGCTGACCACCATGCACGGCCTGGTGATGGTGTTCGGCGCGATCATGCCGGCCTTCGTGGGCTTCGCCAACTGGATGCTGCCGCTGCAGGTGGGCGCCTCGGACATGGCCTTCGCCCGCATGAACAATTTCTCGTTCTGGCTGCTGCCGCCGGCGGCAATCCTGCTGGCCGCGTCCTTCCTGTCGCCGGGCGGCGCCACCGCGGCCGGCTGGACCCTGTACGCACCGCTGTCGACCCAGATGGGCCCGGGCATGGACATGGCGATCTTCGCCATGCACATCATGGGCGCTTCGTCGATCATGGGCTCGATCAACATCATTGTCACCATCCTGAACATGCGCGCACCGGGCATGACCCTGATGAAGATGCCGATGTTCTGCTGGACCTGGCTGATCACCGCCTACCTGCTCATCGCCGTGATGCCGGTGCTGGCAGGCGCCATCACCATGACCCTGACCGACCGCCACTTCGGCACCTCGTTCTTCAACGCGGCCGGCGGCGGCGACCCGGTGATGTACCAGCACATCTTCTGGTTCTTCGGCCACCCCGAGGTCTACATCATGATCCTGCCGGCCTTCGGCATCGTCTCGCAGATCATCCCGGCCTTCGCACGCAAGCCCCTGTTCGGCTACGCCTCGATGGTCTACGCGACCGCCTCGATCGCGATCCTGTCCTTCATCGTGTGGGCGCACCACATGTTCACCACCGGCATGCCGGTGACCTCGCAGCTGTTCTTCATGTACGCCACCATGCTGATCGCGGTGCCGACCGGCGTGAAGGTGTTCAACTGGGTCGCCACCATGTGGAAGGGCTCGATGACCTTCGAAACCCCGATGCTGTTCGCGGTGGGCTTCATCTTCGTGTTCACCATGGGCGGCTTCACCGGCCTGATCCTGGCGGTGACCCCGATCGACATCCAGGTGCACGACACTTACTACGTAGTGGCGCACTTCCACTACGTGCTGGTGGCGGGCTCGCTGTTCGCCCTGTTCGCCGGTTTCTACTACTGGGCGCCGAAGTGGACCGGCCACATGTATCCGGAATTCCGCGGCAAGGTGCACTTCTGGGCTTCCTTGATTACGTTCAACGTCACCTTCTTCCCAATGCACTTCCTGGGCCTGGCCGGCATGCCGCGCCGCTATGCGGACTACGCCACCCAGTTCACCGACTTCAACATGATCGTCTCGATCGGCGCCTTCGGCTTCGGCCTGTCGCAGGTCTACTTCCTGTTCGCGGTCGTGCTGCCGACCATCCGCGGCGGCGCCAAGGCCCCGGCCAAGCCGTGGGAAGGCGCGGAAGGCCTGGAGTGGACCGTGCCGAGCCCGGCGCCGTTCCACACCTTCGAAACCCCGCCGCTGGTGAAGTGATCATGGTCCAGGAACCGCGCAAGCCCAGCAACCTGCGTACCGCCCTGATCCTGGGCGGGATCGCGCTGTTCTTCTTCGCCAGCGTGTTCGTCAAGTTCACCTGGCTGAGCTGAAGGTAGCGTCGAGATGAGCGCGAGCAAACGGCTGCTGCAACTGAACCGCACCACCTTGATGAAGTTGGTGGTGGTGGCGGTGGTGATGTTCGGCTTCGGTTACGCGCTGGTGCCGGTGTACCGCCAGATCTGCGAGGTACTCGGCATCAACGTGCTGACCCAGGGCGAGTTCGTTGAAGCGCCCAAGAATACCCAGATCGACAAGAGCCGCAAGATCGTCGTCGAGCTGGATGGCAATGCGCAGGGACCGTGGCGCTTCCGCCCGGTCCAGCGCAGCATCGAAGTGCATCCCGGCGAACTGACCACCGTCACCTACGAGGTGGTCAACACGCAGGCGAGGGCGGTCAAGGCGCAGGCGATCCCGAGCTACGCACCCCAGGTCGTCGCGCCGCACTTCAAGAAAGTGGAATGCTTCTGCTTCCAGGAACAGACGCTTGCCGCCAACGAAGCGCGCCAGATGCCGGTGGTCTTCTTCATCGACCCGGCGCTGCCGCGCGAGGTGAAGAACATCACGCTGTCGTACACCTTCTTCGAGATCGGCGGCGCGGTGCAGACGGCGTCGGCGAAGGCGGCGACAGTCAAGTAAGGGCAGTAGACAAGAGTAGAGCGCCTAACAAAACCCCGAGGGCAAGCCATCGGGGGAATTGTTGGGCGCTCTTAGCGACACAAAAGAATCACCCGATAACACAAAGAGTAGATGAGGAGATGAAAATGAGTTCGCCACAAACCGCGCCCTACTATTTCGTGCCAGGCCCGTCGCGCTGGCCGATGTGCGCCGGCATGTCGATGCTGGTCACCATGGCCGGCGCGTCCGGCTGGGTCAACAGCGCCCCCTGGGGCCCGGCAGTGTGCCTGGCCGGCATCGCCGCCACCCTGGTGGTGCTGTACTTCTGGTTCGGCGACGCCATCAAGGAATCCGAGTCGGGCATGTACGGCAGGCGCATCGACCTGTCCTACCGCTGGTCGATGAGCTGGTTCATCTTCTCGGAAGTGATGTTCTTCGCCGCCTTCTTCGGCGCGCTGTTCTATGCCCGTGCGATCAGCATGCCCTGGCTCTCCGACCTCGACCACAAGATCATCTGGCCGGACTTTGCACCGACCTGGGGCAACACCGGTCCGGCCGGCGTGGTGGACCAGTTCCAGACCATGGGGCCGTTCCCGATCCCGACCATCAACACCGCGCTGCTGCTGCTGTCGGGCGTGACCCTGACGATTTCGCACCACGCGCTGCGCGCCGGCCACCGTTCCAAGACGGCGTTCTGGCTGTTCGCCACCATCCTGCTGGGCGCGATCTTCATGGGCTTCCAGGTCTACGAATACATGCACGCCTACGCGGACCTGAACCTGAAGCTGACCTCGGGCATCTACGGCTCGACCTTCTTCATGCTGACCGGCTTCCACGGCTTCCACGTGACCATGGGCGCGATCATGCTGTCGGTGATCCTGTACCGTGTGCTCAAGGGCCACTTCACGGCGGACAACCACTTCGGCTTCGAAGGCGCGGCCTGGTACTGGCACTTCGTCGACGTGGTGTGGCTGGGCCTGTACGTCGTCGTGTACTGGCTGTAAGAAAGATGTTGGCGGCGATGTCCGCCTTCCGTGGGGTGGGCGGCTTTGCCGCCCACCTTACATTTGTACTGTAAGCAAGCTCGTCAGCGAATACCGGTCGGGGCAATCCACCCCATCTTGTAGGCGCCGAGCAGGCACAGGAACAGGGTAATCGACAGCCCGACCCGCAGCGCCAGCGCATGCACCGTCCGGTTGCTCTGGCCTTTGTCGCGCATCAGGAAGAAAAGGGCCGACGCAAGGCTGGCTAGGATTAGGATGAAGGCAATCGCAACAAGCAGTTTCATGGTTGGCCCAGTCAAGGTTGAGGCATCATTGTAATGCGCATCCCCTTCCATTTTCGCCTCATTCCCTTCATCGCCGCACTGCTTGTTGCCCTGGTAGGTATTGCGCTGGGTAACTGGCAGCAGGGCAGGGCTGCATACAAGCTGGCCGTGCAGGAAAAGCTGGCCACCCTCGCCACCGAAGCACCCATGGCGCTCGGCAGCACCCTCACGCCCGCCGCCCAACTCGAATACCGGCATGTCAGCGTCAGCGGCGAGTTCGTCGCCGGCTGGCCGCTGTTCCTGGCCAACCGCCCGATGGCCGGCCGTCCTGGCTACTACCTCGTCATGCCGTTTAAAATCGCGGGATCGAACACACATGTGCTCGTGATGCGCGGCTGGTTGCCGCGCGAAGCGGAATACGGCAAGCTGCCGGCCTTCACCACGCCCTCGGGCACGGTCACGGTCGAAGGCATCGTCGTGGCCTCGGCCGGGCACGTGATGGACCTGGGCGAGGCCGCGCCGCTGGCGCCGAGGGCGATCGTCCAGAACATCGATCCGGCCCTGGTGGCCAAGGCCACCGGACTGGTGCTGCAGCCTTTCTTCGTGCAGCAGACCGGGCCGGACCAGCCGGGCGAGCTGGACGACATGCTGCTGCGGGTCTGGCCCTCGCCCTCGAGCGGCATCGACAAGCACCGCGGCTACGCCTTCCAGTGGTATGCGCTGGCGGCCATGGCCATCCTATTTTTTGTGATAACAGGGTTCCGAAGTGGAGCAAAGAGTGGAGCAAAACAAGCCGATGCAGGAAAACCTGAAGCAGAAACCAGTGATGCAGGCAACTGATCCCGCCAAGGATCCGGTGAAGGCCCGCCGCACGGGCCGCTGGAAACTGTTCGCCGTGCTGCTTGTCTGCGCGGCGCCGATGATCCTGTCCTATCTCACCTATTACGTCATCAAGCCGACCGGGCGCACCAACTACGGCACCCTGATCGACCCGCGCAGCAGGCCGATCCCGGCCATGGCCAGCACCACGCTCGACGGCCGTCCCGAAACGCTGGAGCAGTACGCGGGCAAGTGGATCATGCTGAAGGTCGGCGGCGGCGAATGCCTGGAAGCCTGCCAGAAGCAGCTGTTCGCGATGCGCCAGTGGCGCACCATGCAGGGCAAGAACATGGACCGCGTCGAACGCGTCTGGCTCGTCACCGACAATCAGCCGCTCGACACGATGACGATCCGCCAATACGACGGCATGCACCTGCTGCGCGCGCCGAAGGAGGCCGTCGACAAGTGGCTGCCGGCCGACAAGGGCACGCAGCCGTCCGACCACATCTACCTGATCGACCCGCTCGGCAACCTGATGATGCGCTTCCCCGTCAATCCGGACCCAGGCAAAGTACACAAGGATATCGCCAAGCTGCTCAAGGCTTCCGCGATCGGCTGACCAGGCCCGATCCCATCCAGGGCCATGCGCATGGCCCGCGACACCCTGATAGATAATGCAAGCTTCTTCCCTGATCCAACTGGCCCTGATGGGCGTGCTCGTGGCCATCCTGCCACTGTCGATGGTCTGGATGTCCTCGGACCCCAACAAGTTCCGCAAGCTGGTCTGGGTCGCCGTTTTCCTGACCTTCGACCTGATCGTCTTCGGCGGCTTTACCCGCCTGACCGACTCGGGCCTGGGCTGTCCGGACTGGCCGGGCTGCTACGGCATGGCCAACCCCTTCCTGGCGCACGAGCAGATCTCGGCAGCCGAAGCGGCCATGCCGACCGGGCCGGTCACCGTGGTCAAGGCCTGGATCGAGATGATCCACCGCTACCTGGCGATGGGCATCGGCGTGATCATCATGGCCCTGCTCATCACCGCCACCGTGCAGTGGCGCAAAACGAAGGTGCAGGCCTTCAAGCCGGGCATCCCGCTGGCGCTGTTCATCTTCGTGTGCATCCAGGGCGCCTTCGGCGCCTGGACCGTCACCCTGAAGCTGCAGCCGGTGATCGTGACCATCCACCTGCTGCTGGGCATGGGCCTGCTGGCCCTGCTGACCTGGCTTGGCGGGCGTGAAGACTACCTCATGCACAAGCCGCCACGCGCCGGTGACGACGCCGCGCTGCGCGGCATCCGCACGCTGGCGCTGCTGGCGGCGGTCGTCATTACCGTGCAGATCGCGCTGGGCGGGTGGGTGAGCACTAACTACGCGACCCTGGCCTGCGATGAATTCCCGCTGTGCGACGGCCGATTGGTGCCGGAAATGGATTTCGAGCACGGCTTCCACCTGTGGCGCGAGCTGGGCAAGACGGCGGCCGGCCACTACCTGCCGTTCTCGGCCCTGGTGGCGATCCACTGGGTGCACCGCAACTTCGCCATCCTGGTGGTCGCCGTCGTCGGCCTGCTGGTGTGGCGCGCCTGGCGCCATGTCTATCTGGCAAAACATGCCAAATGGCTGGCCGGGGTGCTGGTCGTCCAGCTGCTGACCGGGGTGGCCACGGTCTACTTCGACTTCCCGCTCGCCATTGCCGTAATGCATAACGCGGGGGCGGCCCTGCTGGTCCTGCTGGTGACCATGTTAAACTATCGGGTGAGACAGCAACTTGAAGTGAACCGCGCCGGATGAGCAGCGATTTGAGCCTCGACGAGAGCCGCGACCTGGCCGGTGCCACCGCGACCCCGGCCTTGCCGCGGTTCGAGTCCCCACGCACCCCATCGATGACGACCCAGACAGCCCTCCATAAACCCCCGAGCCGCGTTGCCCAGTACTGGGCCCTGACCAAACCACGGGTCACGCAGCTGGCCGTGTTCTGCGCGGTGATCGGGATGTTCCTTGCCACCGACGGTTTCCCGGGCTGGCAGGTGCTGGTCGCCGGCACCGCCGGCATCTGGCTGCTGGCGGGCGCCGCCTTTGCCGTGAACTGCCTGGTGGAGGCGGAGATCGACGCGCGCATGGCGCGCACGGCGCGCCGCGCCACCGCCATGGGCGAGCTTACCAGCACCCAGACGATCATCTTCTCGACGATCATCGGCGGCCTGGGCATGGGCGTGCTGTATTTCCTCGTCAATCCGCTCACCATGTGGCTGACCTTCGTCACCTTCGTCGGTTATGCCTTCATCTACACCATGCTGCTCAAGCCGGCCACGCCGCAGAACATCGTCATCGGCGGCCTGTCGGGCGCCATGCCGCCGGCCCTGGGCTGGGCCGCCGTCGCCAATGAAGTGCCGATGGAAGCCTGGCTGCTGGTGCTCATCATCTTCGTCTGGACCCCGCCGCACTTCTGGGTGCTGGCCATGTACCGCCGCGAAGACTACGCCCGCTCCGGCCTGCCGATGCTGCCGATTACCCACGGCATGCAGTACACCGGCCTGCAGGTGTGGCTGTACACCATCGCGCTGGCGGCGACCACCTTGCTGCCTTTCGCCGTCGGCATGAGCGGCCTGATCTACCTGGCCGCGGCCGTCGTGCTGAACGCGGTCTTCCTGCGCCACTCGTGGCGCGTGCACAAGCATTACAGCGACATGGCTGCGCGTAATGCCTTTACCTGGTCCATCGTCTACCTGTCGCTGCTGTTCGCCGCGCTGCTGGTCGACCATTACTTCAAGTTCTGACCATGAAAAAACTGCTGACCGCCCTGATGCTGTCCGCGGCGGTGCTGGCCGCCGGCTGCGACAAGCTGTCGAACAAGACCCCGGCCTTCGTCAATACCGACATCACCGGCCTCGATTACGCCAAGGGCTTCTCGCTGACCGACCATACCGGCAAGCCGCGCACGCTGCAGGACTTCCGCGGCAAGCTGACCGTGGTGTTCTTCGGCTATACCCAGTGCCCGGACGTGTGCCCGACCACGATGGCCAAGATGGCCACCGTGATGAAGGAACTCGGCCCGGCAAGCAAGGACGTGCAGGTGCTGTTCATCACGCTCGACCCGGAGCGCGACACCCAGGAACTGCTGAATGCCTACGTGCCGGCCTTCCACCCGAGCTTTATCGGCTTGCGCGGCGACGCCGAGGCCACCGCACGCACGGCCAAGGAATTCAAGGTGTTCTACGCCAAGACTCCATCCGGCGACGATCCCAAGAACTACACAGTGGACCACATGACCGGCAGCTATGTGTTCGACCGCGAGGGCAGGGTGCGCCTGCTGGTGCGTCACGAGGCCGAGCCGGGTGCAATCGCATCGGACCTGCGCCAGCTCCTGTAAGCGCCCGTTCCTCTAAGTCATCCTTAACAAGTCTGCTGTTATGATGGTGTAAACACCACTCGACAGGGACGGCATGGAACAACGCCAGGGCAGGAACTACACCCGCATCGCCATTGTCGTCCTGCTGACGCTGGGCTGCCTCTACGTCCTCAAGCCTTTCCTGGCCGCGATCCTGTTCGCGGCCTGCGTCGTGATCTCCTCCTGGCCGCTCTATCTGCGCCTGCAGTACGCGATGCGCGGGCACCGCACCCTGGCGGCGCTGACCATGACGCTGTCGCTCACCTTGCTCGTTATCATCCCGCTGTCGATGGTCGCCTACAACCTGGCTGACGACGTCGCCAGGGGCTTCAGCGAACTGCGCACGGCGGTCGAGCACCGCGAGCTGATTCCGCCGTCCTGGATACGCGAACTGCCGCTGGTGGGCGCAACGATCGACAACTACCTGCGCGAGCTGGTCGCCAGCCGCGAGCAGATGATCGCACTGGCCCAGCGCATGCTGGAGCCGGCGCGGCGCTACCTGATCGCCGGTGGCCTGATGCTGGGCACCGGCGTGGTCCAGCTCAGCCTGGCCGCTTTCGTCAGCTTCTTCTTCTACCGCGACGGCAAGGCCCTGCTCGAGGTGATCGCCGTGACCATGCGGCGCGTGATGGGCGAGGGCGCCGAATCGGTCGCCAACACGGTGAGCCAGACGGTGCGCGGCGTCATGTACGGCCTGCTCGGCACCGCGCTGGCGCAGGCGGTGGTGGCGGCGATCGGTTTCACCATCGCGGGCGTGCCGGCGGTGCCGCTGCTGTCGGTGATGGTCTTCATCTCGTCCCTGATCCCGGTCGGCCCGCCGCTCATCTGGGGCGGCGCGGCTTTCTGGCTGTTCATGCATCACGAGACCGGCTGGGCGATCTTCATGGTGATCTGGGGCACTTTCCTGATCAGCGGCGTCGACAACGTCGTGCGACCCATGCTGATCAGTCGCGGCAGCAGCCTGCCTTTCCTGCTCACCCTGCTGGGCGTGCTGGGCGGGGTGATCGCCTTCGGCTTCGTCGGCATGTTCATCGGGCCGACCCTGCTGGCGGTCGGCTACTCCCTGATGACCGACTGGACCGGCACGCCGGACCGGGTGATCCGCCAGGGTAGCAACAGCGAGGGTCAGGTCTGACATTTGGACACGGCCTCATCCACATCATTGTTGGGTCCGTGTCTCAATGTCAGACCTGACCCTGATGACCGTGGCAATGCTCGAGGACCGCGTCCGCATCAAGGAGGGCAAGCCCCAGCCGTACGGCAGCCAGCTGAGCGGCAATCCGCTGGGCTTCGATTCGACTACGCCAAGCGCTTCGGGTTGACCTACACGCCCAAGGGCAAGCAATAGCTGGATTGACCAGCATCACTTGTGCTTGTTCTTGATGTGTATATAATCCATATATGGAACGTATATGGAGAGTATAGTGGGCATCGTAAACATCGACGACGAAGTACATGACCAGATCCGCAAGGCGAGCAGCGTGTCCTGCCGCTCGATCAACGCGCAGGCGGCCTTCTGGATCAAGATTGGCATGCTGTGCGAGATGAACCCGACGATGAGCTTCAACGAGATCGTCGCGCGCGAACTGAAGGCCGCCGGGGTGGCGCCGGAAAGCGTGCGGGTAGCGGGAGGACCGCCGGACGCCGTCAAGGCAGCGGCGGCATGACCAAACGGCCTGAAGAAATTGTGCTGATGGCCGAATCGGGCCGGCTGCTGGCGGGTGTGTTCGCTCACCTGGACAGCCTGAACCTGATCGGCATGTCGACCATGCAGGTCAATGACCTGGTCGAGCGTTTCATCGTCGATGCATTGGGCGCACGTCCGGCCAGCAAGGGCCAGTACGGCTATGCCTATGCGCTGAATTCCTCCCGCAACAACGTGGTCTGCCACGGCGTGCCCTCGCACACCGAGATCCTGCAGAGCGGCGACATCGTCAACCTCGATATCACGCTCGAGAAGAACGGCTACATCGCCGACTCCAGCAAGACCTACCTGGTGGGCGAGGTGTCGCCCGCCGCCAGGCGGCTGGTGAAGGTGACTTATGAGGCCATGTGGAAGGGCATCCGGGCCGTGCGTCCCGGCGCGCGCCTGGGCGACGTCGGCCATGCCATCGAGCGCCACGCGCGCAAGCATGGCTATACGGTGGTGCGCGACTACTGCGGCCACGGCATCGGGCGCGAGATGCACGAGCCGCCCCAGGTGCTGCACTGGGGACGGCCGCAGACCGGGCTGGTACTGCGCGAAGGCATGACCTTCACCATCGAACCGATGCTCAACCAGGGACGGCACGCCGTGCGTACCGAAGACGACGGCTGGACTGTCGTCACTTGCGACGGCCAGCTGTCGGCGCAGTTCGAGCACACGGTAGCGGTCACGCGCCAGGGCGTGCGGGTCTTGACCCTGCGCCCTGGCGAGACGACGCTCTAGATCCTCGGCGGCAGGGCCTTGCGCCTGGCGCGGGCCCGGATGTTCAGCGCTTCCACCACCAGCGAGAACGCCATCGCGGCGTAGATATAGCCCTTCGGGATGTCCGCTTCGAAGGCTTCCGCCGTGAGCGCCATGCCAACCATCACCAGGAAGGCCAGCGCCAGCACCTTGACGGACGGGTGGCGGTCGACGAAGTCGCCGATCGGCTTGGCCGCCACCAGCATCACCAGCACCGAGAAGATCACGGCCGCCACCATCACGCTGATCTGGTCCACCATGCCGACCGCGGTGATGACCGAGTCGAGCGAGAACACGATGTCGATCACGGCGATCTGGCCGATGATGCTCCAGAACAGCTTGTTGGTCGCCGCCGCCGCGGCGGCGGTGCCGGCCACGTCCTGCGGCCCGGCCTGGTCCTTGGCTTCCACCTCGACGAAGATCTCGTGCGAGGCCTTGTAGAGCAGGAACAGGCCGCCGAACAGCAGCACCAGGTCGCGTCCGCTGATGCCCTGGTCAAATACGTTGAACAGGTCCGCGGTGAGCCCCATTACCCAGCTCAGCGAGAACAGCAGCAGCAGGCGCGAGACCATGGCGAAGCCCAGGCCCAGGCGCCGCGCCTTGTCGCGCATCTCGGGCGGCAAGCGGCCGACCAGGATCGAAATGAAGATGATGTTGTCGACCCCGAGCACGATCTCGAGGGCGCTCAGCATGAGGAAGGCGATCCAGACATTCGGGTCCGCTAGCAGTTCCATGGCCGCTCCGTTGTGAAAAAAGCCATGGTAGCAGCCTCCTGCTTTATGCAGAGCACAGCCGCGGCGACACCCGATCAGGCGTGCAGGGCGGCCACGATGCGGGCGGCAATTTGTTGCAGCTGCCCGGTATCCGCCGGCACCGCGGCGTGCGGCCGGAGCGCCGCCGCCCCCTCACGCGGCACGATATGGAAGTGGACGTGCGGGACGGTCTGGCCCGCCGCGCTGCCGTTGAACTGGGCGACCATGATGCCCGGCGCGCCCATCGCGGCCTTGACCGCGGCCGCCACCTTCTTGGTGCTGCGGATGCAGGCCGCCGCGGCGTCGTCGGACAGGCCGAACAGCTCGACGGCCGCCTCTTTCGGCAGCACCAGCACATGGCCAGGGGCCTGCGGCATGATGTCCATGATGGCGAGCGTGTGCTCGTCTTCGTAGACCTTGATGCAGGGCAGTTCGCCGCGCAGGATGCGGGCAAAGGGGTTGTTGGGATCGTATTCCATTTGCTTGCTCCGTCGAAGTCGATCGGCGCCCTGACGGACAAAGTCGGGGCCAGGCCTTCGCTATGTTAACTTACGGTCCCAGGACATCACGTTCCACATGAAGACGAAAAAGGTCCAGAAGACGAGGACGCTGACGACGGCGCCAAGGAAGTAGAAGCCGCCCGGAACGGAAATGCCGCTCGCCAGGGAAAAACCCCAGATTCCCGCTGTCGGCAGCGTGAGGGAGAAGGCGTAGAAGGCCAGCTGGACGCGTAATGAAAGCGCAAAAATTTTCAAGGGAGCCTCGGGAAATCATGTCAACGCGGAAGCGCTGAGCATAGCACCGTGGAGGCAGGTCAAAATTTGCACATTGTCACTGCGACTGTTCGCGTGCCTCGCATACGATCCGAGCGCCGCCCGGAATCAGCCGGACAGGCTCTGGCCATGCTGGCTCGACCCCAGCACGCTGCGCAGCCGGTCGAAGTCGATCGGCTTGGTGAGATGGTGGTCGAAGCCGGCGTCGAAGGCGCGCTGGCGGTCCTTTTCCTGGCCCCAGCCGGTGGCGGCGATCAGGCGCATGTGCCGGCCCGTATCGGTAGCGCGCAGGCGCCGCGCCAGCTCGTAGCCGTTCAGGTCCGGCAGGCCGATGTCGAGCAAGGCGACTTCCGGCGCGAATTCCTGGGCCATGGCCAGCGCGGCGCTGGCGCTGTGGGCCGCGCGCACCTCGCAGCCGAACAGTTCCAGCGCCATCAGGAGCATCTCGGCGGCGTCGGCATTGTCGTCCACCACCAGGATGCGCGCCGGCGCCGGCGCGGGCGCCGCCGCCGGTTCCGGCAGCGCGGCAAGCTGGGCCAGCGGCAGGCGTACCGTGAAGCAGCTGCCGCGGCCTTCGCCCTCGCTCTCGGCGGCGATGCTGCCGCCATGCAGGTCCACGATGCCGCGCACCAGCGACAGCCCGATCCCCAGGCCCCCGCGCGAACGCTGCAGCGCCGGCTCCAGCTGCGAGAACATGTCGAACACGGTCGCCAGCGCGTGGCGCGGCAGGCCGATGCCGTTGTCGCGCACGGATAGCAGCGCCATGCCATCGTCGACCGCGAGCGAGAGTGTGATGCGCCCGCCGTCGGGCGTGTACTTGGCGGCATTGGTGAGCAGGTTGACGACCACCTGGTTGATGCGCGTGGGATCGGCGTCGATCGTGACCGGATGCGCCGGCAACTCGACCGACAAGCGGTGCCCGGCCTGCTCCATCAGGCTGGCGGTGTCGCACACGGCGGCGCGCGCCAGCACGGCCAGGTCCACGGTCTCGCGCCGCAGTTCCATCTTGTCCTGGGTGATGCGCGAGACTTCCATCAGGTCGTCGACCAGGTGGGTCAGGTGGTGCAGCTGGCGGTCGAACACCGACAGCAGGCGCGCGCTGGTGTCCTCCGCCATCGTGGAATGGCGCATCACCTCGAGGGCGCTGCGCAGCGGCGCCAGCGGGTTGCGCAGCTCGTGCGAGAGCGTGGCCAGGAATTCGTCCTTGCGCCGGTCGGCCTCGGACAGCGCGGCGTTCAGGGCCTGCAGCTGCAGTTCGGCGCCGCGGCGCGCTTCCAGCGCTTCCTCGGCGGCGCGGCGCGCGTTGCGCAGCTCGCGCTCGTAGGACTGGCGCTCGGTGGCCATGAACAGGGCCCACTGGTCATGGACGACATCGCCCGTCGGGCCGGCTTCGCGCCGCCGCACGATGTTGACCAGCATCGGCAGGCGGGTGCCGTCGCGGTGGCGCAGGTCGATCTGCATTTCCGCCACCGAATCGCGCGCCTGCAGCACCGGCTCGCAGTGCGTGTGGTGGAACAGGCGCGCGCCGACGGTCATCAGGTCCTGGATGCGCACGATCCCGGCCAGCTCCGGCAGCGTGAAGCCCAGCCAGGCGCAGGCGGTCGCGTTGGCGTGCAGCAGCAGGCCGTCGGCGTCGGCCAGCAGCAGGCCGCAGGGGGCGTCGTCGTACAGCGCGTCAAGGGAGGTGGCGGCGCTGTCCATGGCTTCAGTCCAGGGTGGCGGCCAGGAAGGCGTCGATCGCGCGCGAGCTGGCGGTCGGCGCGCTCATGTGCGGACAATGCCCGATGTTGTCGATCACGTGGAGCTGGGAGCGGGGCAGGTGCCGGGCCAGGTACTCGCCGGCGCTGCGCGGGGCGATCAGGTCGTCGCTGCACTGCAGGATCAAAGCCGGCGTCGTGGAGCGGGGCAGGTCGGCGCGGTGGTCGGACAGGAAGGTGACGCGCGCGAAGTGCTTGGCGATGTCGGGATCGTTGCGGCAGAAGCTGTCGGTCAGTTCCTGGCGCAGGGCAGGGCGGTTGGGCGCGCCCATGATGGCGGGCGCCAGGCTGCTCGACCAGCCCATGTAGTTCGCTTCCATGGTCTCGAGCAGTTCGGCGATGTCCTCGCGCTCGAAACCGCCGACATAGCCGGGATGCTTGCTCAGGTCATTGATATAGCAGGCCGAGGGCGCCACCATCACCTGGGCCACGAAGCGGCCCGGATCCTCGATGGTGGCGAGCATGCCGATCATGGCGCTCACCGAGTGGCCGACCAGGATTACCGGCCCGGTCGCGAATTCGTCGAGGATCTCCAGCAGGTCGGCGGCATAGCCGTGCAGGCTGGCGTAGCGCGTCCGGTCGTAGGCGGAGAGGTCGGAACGGCCGCTGCCGACGAGGTCGTAGGTGATGACGCGAAAGCGGTCTTCGTAGGCGGGCGCCAGGTAGCGCCACATGGCCTGGTCGCAACCGAAGCCGTGGGAGAACAGCATGGTGGCCCCGCCCTGGCCGGAAACATGCACGTTGTTGCGGACTTGCAGGGACATCATGGCTCCTCGTGGTTGCAACCGCCGGGAATCCCGTCGTCCACGAGTATGCGTCAGGAGTATTGCAAGCGCAACAACTTTGTATATTTCAATGCTGGAAAGGTTTCAATCCGTCAGTCGCGTTCGTCGTGCCCGTCCTCGCGCTCTCCCTTTGGAAAGACCTTCACCAGGAGGATGCGCGGACCGTTCATCTTCTTGACCACCACGTCGAACTGCGGGAAGCCGATGCGCTGTCCCTGCTTGGGGATGTCGCCCAGCTTGGCCATCAGCAGGCCCCCCACCGATTCGACGTCGTCCAGGCCCATCTCCTCGTTGTCGATGTCGATCCCGAGCAGGCGCTCGAGCGAGAAGATCGGCAGGCTGGCCTTGCCGATCCAGGTGCCGTCGGGCTGGGACATCCAGTCGTTCTCGTTCATCCGGAACTCGTCACGGATCTCGCCCACCATGGCGCCCAGCAGGTTGTCGAGCGTGATGAAGCCGACCGGGCGCTTGCCCTTTTCGCCGATCAGGGCGAAGTGCGGGGCGCCGCTCTTGAAGCGCCGGAAGATGTCCTGTGCCTTGGTGCGCGCCGAGATGGTCTCGACCGGGCGCAGGTGCTGGGTCAGGTCGGTGATGGTGCGCCCGGCCTGCTGGGCGAAGAACAGGTCCTTCAGGTGGATCACGCCCAGCACTTCCTCGCCTTCCTCGTCGAAGTAGGGGTAGCGCGAGAAGCGGTTGCGGCGCACCGTCTCCATGTTTTCCTCGAGCGAGCGGCTGGCGTACAGCGCGCTGACCTCGTTGATCGGCCGCATCAGGTCGGACACGGCCAGCTGGGTGAAGTCGAGCGACTGCGCCAGGATGTTGCGCTCGTCGTTCGTGAATTTCTCGCCCGGCGCGCTGGTGTTCGAGCGCAGGATCATCTTCAGCTCGTCGGTCGAGTAATGGGTCTCGTGGCTGCCGCTGCCGGCCAGGCCGGCCACGCGCAACACCATGTTGGCGCTGGCGTTGAGCAGGGCGATCGCCGGATACATCGCCCAGTAGAAGGCGTACAGCGGGATGGCGCACCACAGTGCCACCGCTTCCGGCAGGCGGATCGCGAGCGACTTGGGCGCCAGTTCGCCCACCACGATGTGCAGGAAGGAGATGACCGAGAAGGCCACCACGAAGGAGACGCCGTGGATCAGCTCGGGCGAGGTGACGCCCAGCATGGCGAACACCGGTTCGAGCAGGCTGGCAAAGGCCGGTTCGCCGACCCAGCCCAGGCCCAGCGAAGCCAGGGTGATGCCGAGCTGGCAGGCGGAGAGGTAGGCGTCGAGCTGGCCGTGGACCTTGCCGAGGATGCGTCCGCGCAGGCCGGTGGTCCTGGCGATGGCATGGACGCGGGTCTTGCGCAACGTGACGATGCTGAATTCAGCCGCCACGTAGAAGCCGTTCAGCGCCACCAGGAACAGGGCGAGAACGACGAACAGAAAGTTTTCCATTGAAGAGATTTAGTTAAAAAATGGCAATAGCCGACATCATTGTACCGCTCATGCCTTCCTCATGTGCCTGCCAATACCCCCTTGTGCACTGCGGACAGGATGGCTTCGACGGCCGGATGCTTGATCTTGCGCTCGTTCGAGATCGCATAGAAGTGCTCGCGCACCTGCGGTACCCGTCCCACCAGCAGCGCGTTGAACTGCTCCTCGAGGTCGTGCACCAGGGCGGCCGGCGCGAAGAACAGGCCCAGTCCGCGCCGGCCGAAGGTATTGAGCAGGGCATTGTCCATGAACTCGCCGACGATGTCGGGGCGCACGCCCTGCAGCTCGAACCATTCGTCGATCTTGCCGCGCAAGGCATTATTGCGGGTCGGTAGCAGGAAGGGCGCGCCGTTCAGCGAGCGCGGGAAGTCCGCGCCCCAGTCCTTCACCAGGCCGGGCGCGCCGACCACGATGGTCTCGCTGTCGCTCAGCAGGTGGCTGAACACGCGCAGCGTCGTGCCCGAGCGCACCGCGCGGTCGGTCAGCACCACGTCGAGCTTGTGCAGGGCCAGGTCGGCCAGCAGCTCGTCGAATTCGCCTTCGTAGCAGACCAGCCGCACCGGGCGCGGCAGCTGGGTGGCGATTTCCAGCAGCCGGTAGGCGGTCAGCTTGGGCAGCGAATCGGAAATGCCGACCGTCAGGCGGGTGCGCGCGCTGTCGGACTCGGCCAGCGCTTCCTGCATCTGCTCTCCCAGAAGGAAGATCTGGTCGGCGTAGGACAAGGCCAGGCGCCCGGCCTCGGTTAAAGTCAGTCTCCGGCCCTGCTGGGTGAACAGGGACTTGCCGAGGGACAGTTCGAGCTGTGCCAGCTGGGTACTGACGGTCTGGATCGCCAGGCCCAGGCGTTCGGCGGCACGCGTGATGCTGCCTTCCTTGGCGACGACCCAGAAGTAGTACAGGTGGCGGAAATTCGGAGGCGTATGGTTCATATCTTCTGTTTTTGCGAAGTAATTCTTCGATTATCTTCGCTTTTTCAATATTCGGCCAGGCCTCATACTGCGTGGGTCTTCTGGACGAAAAATGATACTGACACAACAACTCATCGCATATTCAAAAACTTAACTGAAAAATAAGGGGAAACGACAACATGAAGCACTTTACGTGGTCATTCATCGTGACCGCAGTCTGTATGGCATTGGCAGGCTGGTGGGGTTACGACCATGGCGGCGTCGCCGGCATGATAACGGCGCTGGGCGTGACGGCCATCCTCTCGGTCATGGAAGTCTCACTGTCTTTCGACAACGCGGTGGTGAACGCCTCGGTGCTGAAAGGCTGGGACGAGTTCTGGCTCAAGCTGTTCCTGGGCCTGGGCATGATCATCGCCGTGTTCGGCATGCGCCTGGTATTCCCGCTGGTGATCGTCGCCGTGGCGGCCGACCTGGGCATGATGGAGGTCTGGAACCTGGCCTTGACGAATCCGAAGGAGTTCTCGGGTCACCTGACCGAGCACCATGCGGAAGTGGCGGCCTTCGGCGGCATGTTCCTGCTGCTGGTGTTCCTGAACTTCATGCTGGATGACGAGAAGGAAGTGCACTGGCTCGGCAACATCGAGCGCAAGATCGGCTCGCTCGGCAAGGTGTCCTCGATCTCTGTGCTGGTGGCGCTGGCTGCGCTGATGTACTCGACCAGCTGGATCGCCGAAAGGCAGAAGATGATCGTCCTGATCGCCGGCCTGTGGGGCATCCTAGTGTACATCGGTGTCGACATGATTTCCGGCCTGCTCGAAAAGAGCGAGTCGGATGCAAGCAGCGACGTGGGCGAGATGGTCAAGCGCGGCGGTATCGGCGGCTTCCTGTACCTCGAAGTGCTGGATGCATCGTTCAGCTTCGACGGCGTTATCGGCGCTTTCGCGATCACCAGCGACGTCGTGATCATCATGCTGGGCCTGGCGATCGGCGCGATGTTCGTGCGTTCGATGACGGTCTACCTGGTGCGCCAGGGCACGCTCGACGAGTTCGTCTACCTGGAGCACGGCGCGCACTATGCGATCGGTATCCTGGCCGTGATCATGCTGGTCAGCATGCACATGCACGTGCCGGAACTGATCACCGGCGGCGTCGGCCTGGCCTTCATCCTGGCCTCGCTGTGGAGCTCGATCCAGCACAAGAAGAAGCACGCGGCAATCGAAGCATAAACAAGGGGCAGGCCTGGCCTACCCTGCAAGAACCGCACGGCGAGTGGCAGAACACCAGCTCGCTGTGCTCATACCCCCGGTGTTCAAGAAGTCATTTTTAGGAGAGTCACAATCATGGCAATCAGTCTGCAAAAAGGCGGCAACGTCAACCTGTCGAAAGAAGCTCCCGGCCTGACCCAGCTGAAGGTCGGCCTCGGTTGGGACACCCGCGCCACCGACGGCGCAGCGTTCGACCTCGACGGCGCGGTGTTCCTGCTGAACTCGTCGGGCAAGGTGCGTTCGGATGGCGACTTCATCTTCTACAACAACCTGAAGTCGGCCGACGGCTCGGTGGTCCATTCGGGCGACAATACCACCGGCGCAGGCGAGGGCGACGACGAAACCGTGTCGATCGACCTGAGCAAGGTGCCGGCCGACGTCGACAAGGTCGTGCTGGCCGTGACCATCCACGACGCCGAAGCGCGCCGCCAGAACTTCGGCATGGTCGGCAAGGCCTTCATCCGCTGCATCAACGCTGCCAACAACAGCGAGATCGCGCGCTACGACCTGTCGGAAGACAGCTCCACCGAAGCGGCGATGATCTTCGGCGAGGTGTATCGTAACGGCGCCGACTGGAAGTTCCGCGCGATCGGCCAGGGCTTCGCGGGCGGCCTCGGGCCTCTCGCCAAGAACTACGGCGTCAACGTTTAAATAACAATGCTCGCGGCCCGCGCCAGGTGCGGGCCGCTTACGAAAGGAAGTCCACATGCCAGTATTTACCGTGACCGGGGACGTCGATCCCTTCCTGCATGTCTCGATGCGGCGCGGCGAAACCATCTATTGCGAATCGGATGCGATGGTGATGATGGAGTCGACGCTCGACCTGAAAGGCAAGATGAAGGGCGGCCTGGGCAGCGCGTTGATGCGCACCTTCGCCAACGGCGAGTCCTTCTTCCAGCAGCACATCGAGGCGACCCGCGGCGACGGCGACTGCCTGCTGTCGCCGACCCTGCCGGGCGCGATGCAGACCATCGACTGCGGTCCGAACCAGTACATCATCAGCGACGGCGCGTTTGTCGCCGCCACCTCGGGCGTGGACCTGAAGGTGCGCACCCAGAGTCTCGGCAACGCCCTGTTCGCGCAGAGCGGCGGCTTCTTCGTCACCGAGACGACCGGCAGCGGCCAGGTGGTGGTGTCGGGCTTCGGTTCGATGTCGATGCTGGAGGTGGAACCGGGCAAGGACGCGATCATCGACAACTCGCACGTGGTCTGCTGGGACAGCGGGCTGCGCTACGAGATCTCGATCACGACCGGCCAGAGTGGCGGCTTCCTGGGCAACCTGATCAACAGCCAGACCAGCGGCGAGGGCATGGTATTGCGCTTTTCGGGCAAAGGTCGGGTGTATGTATGTTCGCGCAACCGGATGGCATTCAAGGCCTGGATGCAGACGCCGGCGCGCTGAAGCTCAATAAATTAGGGAGAACGATATGTCAGTAAATCTGAGCAAGGGCCAGAAAATCTCGCTGGACAAGGAAGCCGGCGGAGCGCTGAGCCGCGTGACGATGGGCCTGGGCTGGGACGTGGCCAAGTCGAAGGGTTTCTTCGGCTTCGGCGGCGGCGCCGGCCAGCCGGTCGACCTGGACGCATCGGTCGTGATGTTCGACGAGTCGAACCGTCCGATCGACGTGGTCTGGTTCCGCCAGCTCAAGAGCAAGGACGGCAGCATCACCCACACCGGTGACAACCGCACCGGCGCCGGCGACGGCGACGACGAGCAGATCCAGGTCGACCTGTCGCGCGTGCCCGCCAGCGTGAAGTCGCTGGTGTTCACCGTGAACAGCTTCACCGGCCAGAACTTCTCGACCGTGGAAAACGCCTACTGCCGCCTGCTCAATGCCGGCAACAACCAGGAAGTGGCGCGCTTCAACCTGTCGGTGCAGGGCTCGCACACGGCCCAGATCATGGCCAAGCTGTACCGCCACAACGGCGAGTGGAAGATGCATGCGATCGGCGAAAACGGCTCGGGCCGTACCTTCGACGACCTGATGCCGCTGATCACGCCGCACCTGTGATCATCGCTTGATGTATTGGAGAGCCGGGCTTGCCCGGCTCTTTTCGATTACGCCGCTTCTTCTTACCGGGGTCAGGTCTGACATTTAGACACGGACTGAGCAGTACAGCACGCTAATGCTCGAGCTCGTGTCCGAATGTCAGACCTGACCCCTATGAGGTGGGCTCAGTCCGGGGCTTCCTCCAGCGAGAACAGTTCCTCGACGCTGACGCCGAGCGCCCGCGCCAGCTTCAGCGCCAGGATCGTCGAGGGCGCCATGGCCCCGGTCTCGATGGCGTTGATGGATTTGCGCGTGACGCCCGCCCGTTCGGCCAGCCCGGCCTGGGTCAGGTCGAGCCTGGCGCGCTGCACTTTCATCGTCGTCTTCAAGTGTTCCGTCATGGTTCAGCGGTCGTGATACAGCAGGCTGGCAAGGAACACGGTAAGACCGGTCGCGATCGTCAGGACCGCCATCAGCGCGACCGGGTAGGGCGTGGACAGCCAGGCCAGGCCGGGCGCCAGCACGACCTGCGCCGCCAGCACGGCGAGGAAGCCATTGCGGCTCGCCTTCTGCTGGCTTGCCTGGCGCAACTCGTCGTCCACCAGCGCGCGGACCTCGGCGCTGGTCGGGGCGCCGCGCCCGCCGCCCGTCTTCAGGGCGGCCACGGCAAGCACGATCACGATCGGCAGGAGGGAGAACAGGCGCGCCGGAGCTTCTGCACCGGGAAATGCCAGCAGGCCCACAGCGGCGGCGGCGAGCACGAGTACGGCTCCCAGCGCAAACCACAACTGGCGGCGCGAGAATGCGACGAGCTTGTCCTGGTAATCGTGAACGGCGGTTTTCATGAGAGTGTCTCCTTTATTTGTTGATATGGAGCACTGTAACACAAGACGGACAAAAAGCAACCGATAAGTTACACAAAGAGTCGCATGGGTAGCTTTTCGAGCCGATCAGGCCAGGGGCAGCCAGACGGTGAACCTGCAGCCCTTGCCCGGCCCATCGCTGTGCGCCTCCACCTCGCCGCCGTGCAGCGCCACCATGGTCCGCACCAAGGCCAGGCCGATGCCCAGGCCGCCCTGCGAACGGTCGGGCGTGCGCTCGGCCTGGGTGAACAGGTCGAACACCTGCGGCAGCAGCCCGCCATCGATGCCGATGCCGTTGTCCTCCACGCACAGCCGCACGCGCATGCCGTCACGGGCGGCGCCGAGGGCGATCCTGCCGCCGTCCGGGGTGTACTTGGCGGCATTGCCCAGCAGGTTGGCGATCACCTGCACCAGGCGGGTGGCATCGCCATGCACCCGGGCCGCGCCCAGGTCCGGCGCCATCTCGAGCGTCAATGCATGACCGCGCGCTTCGACCAGCGGGCGCGACTGCTCGACCGCGCTGGCCACCACCGTCCCGATGCCGACCAGGGTCTTGTCCAGCTTGATCAGCCCGCGCGTCACGCGCGACACGTCGAGCAGGTCGTTCACCAGCGACGTCATGTGCCGCACCTGGCGCGCGATCACCTCGCTCGCAACGCGGACGCGCCCGGGATCGGCGGCGATTCTCAGCACCTCGGCGGCGGCGGCGATCGGCGCCAGCGGGTTGCGCAGCTCGTGGGACAGCATCGCGAGGAACTCGTCCTTGCGCCGGTCCTGCTCGCGCAAGGAGCGATACAGCCGGGCGTTGGCGAAACCGGTGGCCGCCAGCGCGGCCAGCTGCGCCAGGATGGCTTCGTCCTGCTCGTCGAAGCCGCCAGCCTTGCCGGCAACCCGGATGTGGCCGATCCGCCGTCCCTTGCGGTCGAGCAGGGGCAGCGCCAGGCTGGCGCCGGGCGCTGCGCCCGGCGCGGCCGCGGAGGCGTCGCCGGTATCGCCATCCAGCGCGACGTCGACCTCGGCCGCGCCGAGGATGGCGCGCACTTCCTGGCTCAAGGCATCGGCGATGTCTTCGCTGGACAGCGCCGTGTGCAGGGTGCGCGCGGCGCTCGCCACCTTGGCCAGCAGGGCCGACTGGCGCCGCTCGCTGTCCAGCCGCTGCAGCAGTCCTTCCTGCTGGGTCACGCTGTCGTGGATGTCGCGGTTGGCGCCGACCCATTCGCGCACGCTGCCGTCAAGCCCGAGGAGGGGAATGCCCTTGACCGCCGTCCAGCGGTAACTGCCGTCGGCGCGGCGCAGGCGGTATTCGGTTTCGTAGATGGCGTGGCTGGCGATGGAAGCGTCCCGGGGCGGTGCTGCTCCAGACGATCTGCGAGGTCGCCATCGCCAGGGTCCGGAAGCGTTCCTCGCGTTCGCGCAGGATGGTTTCGGCCTGGATCCGTTCGGTGATGTCCTCGTGCATCAGCATGACCTCGACCACCCGGCCCTGTTCATCCTTGATGGGATGGGCGCGCGCGGTGACCCAGCGCGCCCGGCCGGATTGCCCGAGCGCGGCGGTGTCGTAATGGATCGCCGGGATTTCGACCGACTCGCCAGCCATCGCGCGCGCCAGGCAGGAGGCGACGCCGGTGGCGACCAGCTGGGGATCAAGCAGCAGGTTGTAGTCGCGGCTCATCACGTGGCGCTTCAGCGCGCTGCCTTCGTGGATGTGCCAGAGCGCTTCCCAGGCCCGGTTCACCCGCATCGTGTAGCCCTGCGGGTCGAGGATCTGCAAGCTGACGGGCGCCTGCTCGAACAGTTCCCGGAAGCGGACTTCGGGATAGGCCTGGAATGCGGCGCCGGCGCCTGTTTCTGCAGTGGGGGACATGGTTCCTTGTTCGTCTCTGTTCAGTGCATGGAAGCGGCGCCCACGCGGCCTCGGCGTGCGCATCATGTCATAGATTTGTTTGAGACGGGAAATATACACAGGGCATAACTTGCGCCAGTCGCTTGACAGGAAAAACTGGCGCGGATAGTGTATTACTCAATTAATACACATATACGCAGCGTCAACGACAACCCAGCCCATGCCGATCCATCCACCCCAGCTGTTTTCGATCACGCCAGGCTCGACCGAACCGATCTACCGGCAGCTCGTCGAGCAGGTGCGGCGCCTGGTGGCCGGCGGCCAGATGGCGCCCGGCGACGAACTGCCCTCGGTGCGCGAGGTAGCGCAAACCCTTGCCGTCAATCCGATGACCGTGTCCAAGGCCTACGGCCTGCTCGAGGCCGAGGGCCTGCTGGCGCGCCGGCGCGGCCTGGGAATGCTGGTGGCCGAGCGTCCGCGCGCCGCGCAGGGCAGGGCCGAGCGGATCGCGCTGCTGCGCCCGACCCTGGAGCGCGCCGCGCGCGAGGCACGCGAACTCGAACTCGACTCCGACACCGTCCTTTCCCTGTTCACCCACATCCTGAAGGAAGAATCGTGACTGCACCCATCATCCAGATGCGCGACGTGGCCAAGTACTACGGCAGTGCCAGCGTCCTGAGTAGCCTGAACTGGGAAGTCGGGCAGGGCCAGGTCATCGGCCTGCTGGGCCGCAACGGCGCCGGCAAGTCGACGCTGATGGAATGCCTGCTCGGCCTGCGCGAGCCGGATGCCGGCAGCATCCGCCTGTTCGGCGAAGACGTTGCCGCGCTGTCGGATGCGACCCGCGCCCGGATCGGCTACGTGCCGCAGAAGCACGGCCTGTTCGAGTGGATGACGCCGCTGCAGATGCTGGATTATTTCAAGGCCATGTATCCGCGCTGGAACGGGGTCAAGGTCGATGCGCTGCTGGAACGCTGGGGCTTCGGCGACATCCTGCTCCACAAGCCGATCGGCCGCCTGTCCGGCGGCGAGCAGCAGCGCCTGTCGATCATCCGCGCGCTGGCGCACGACCCGGAACTGCTGGTGCTGGACGAGCCGGTGTCGGCGCTGGATCCGGCCGGCCGCCGCGCTTTTCTCTCCGAGCTGGTGGACGGCGTGATCGAACGCGGCACCACGGTGGTGTTCTCGACCCACATCCTGACCGACCTGGAACGGGTGGCGCTCGACGTCGCCTTCCTGAAGGGCGGCCGTATTGCGCTGCAGGGGCCGCTCGACGAACTGCTCGAAGGAGCGCGCAGTACCACAGAGGGGCGGCGCGCCGAGCCGGTCAGCCTGGAAGACCTGTTCATCGAGGTGACCCAGTGAACGCGGCGATGAACGCGTGCCTGCGCGACTACAGGATGCTGTGGCGTGCCGCGGTGACGCATGCCAACCCGCGCATGTCGGGCGTGATCCGTTGGGGCGCGATCATCATCGCGGTCGTCTTCGCCGCCGCGCAGGCGGTGAACGAGGGGCCGCGCGAAGGCCTGGCCACGTTGTGGACCGCTGCCTCCGTGCTTCTCCTGCTGAACTGGGCATGGCGCTTCATGCCGGGCGCCATGAAGCTCAATACGCCGGTGAATGCCTGGCTGGTTCCGCAGATGCGCCGGCGCCTGGTAGAGCTGTCCTGCCTGGTGTGCCTGGCCGGTATCGCCGGCTTCGCCAGCGCGCCCCATGCCGATACCAGTGCGCTCGGGTTCTGGTTGTTGTGGCTGGTGATCTTCGTCGTGGGTGTCGGCCTGGGCGCAGCGGGACACCGGGCGGCCGAACCGATCATCACGACGCTGTGTTTCAGCTGGTTGCTGGTGGAGTGGCTGCCGAAAGACCTGACCGCGCTCCTGTCCCATCCTGTGGCCGTGGTCCTGGCGTTGCCCATCCATGCAGGCGTTATCGTGGTGGCGGTATGCGCCATGTTCCCGCAAGGAGGCGAGCGCCACTGGGAGATGATGGCCAAGCGCCTGCGCTGGGTCGCCTCGTCCGGCCAGCCGGATCCGCTGATCGAGCAGATGGCGAGCAAGCAGACCAGAGGCTGGTACGGCAAGACGCTGCGCCGCGACAGTGCGAGGCGCGACGGCCGGCGCCTGGCGCTGCATGCGCTCGGGCCCACCCGCCACCTGGCCGAAACCGTGGCCGTGCTGGCCATCCTGGCCGTGGTCGTGATCTGTACCGGCATCCTCGCCACCTGGCGCGCCGATCGTGAGGTCACGGCGGGCATCGGCTGGCTGTTCGCTTGCACGCTTCTGGTCGTTCCTCTCCTGCACAGCGTGCGCCTGGCCCAGCTGCCGGCGGACCTCGCCGCCGAACAGGGGCTGGTGCGGCTGGCGCCCGCCATGCCGGGCAGGGCGGCGGCGTTCAACGCCCAGCTCGGGCGCAGCTTGCTGCTGCAGACGCTGGCAGGCTGGGCGCTGGCCACCGGCGCCGCACTGCTGCTGGCGGCGCTCGGCGGTGCGGGACCGGAGGCGCTGTTGCGGGTGCTCTGCGTCGCCTGCATCGTCCTGCCTGTGGTGGCGGTCCCGCTGCGCAAGCACGCCAGCCGAACGGGAAATGCAGCCGGCGCGGCGGCAACACTGCTCCTGGTGTCGATCGTGGAAGGCGTCATCCTCGGCCTTGCGCTCAGTTCCATGGCCGGCATCCCGGCGCTGCCGGTAGCCGCCCTGGCCAGCATCGGCCTGACGATGGTCGTCGTCATGCGCGGACTGCGCACGATGCGGCGCGCGCCCTTCGCCTTCCCGGCAGGGCGCATGGATTGACAATCCCTCAGCTGGACGCCGGCGCCGCGGCGCCGGCCGTTTGCTTGCGGCCCAGGATCAGGAAGCCGAAGGCGGTGGCGAACACGTACATGCTGACCGAGTAGATCGCCGCCGGCAGCATCAGCTGGAAGTCGCCCAGCACCGACACCGCCACGAAAATCGCCAGGGTGGAGTTGTGGATGCCGATCTCGTAGCCGATCGCGATGGCGTTCGGCTTGTCCAGGCCCAGCATGCGCGGCACGTAGTAGCCCAGGCCCAGGCTCAGGATGTTGAAGAGGATGACGGCCAGGCCGATCGAGGCGAAGGAGCTCGTGATGGCCGTCCATTCCTTGGCGATGGCGATGATGGCGAGCAGGGCCAGCACGGCCATCGAGAAGCGCTTCATCGGCTTGTCCATGCGCGCGGCGAAGCCTGGGGCGCGGCTTTTCACGAACATGCCGATCGCCACCGGAATGAGCACGATGACGATCACCTCGATCACCTTGGCGGTCTGCATCGGCACCACCTGCCCGCTTTTCGCGAAGGTGGCGATGGCGAAGTTGGCGATCAGGGGCAGGCTGACGATCGACAGCACGGTGTTGATCGCGGTGAGCGAGATGTTCATCGCCACGTTGCCGCCGAACAGGTGGCTGAACAGGTTGGCCGAGACGCCGCCCGGCGATGCCGCCAGCAGCATCAGGCCGACCGCATACACGGGCGCCACGCCCAGGCCATTGACCAGGCCGTAGCAGATCGCCGGCAGTACCATGGCCTGCAGGACCAGGGCCAGCACCACGGCCTTCGGGTGCTTGATGAGGCGGCGGAAGTCGGCGAGGGTGAGGGACAGGCCCAGCCCGAACATGATCAGCGCCAGCGCGCCGATCAGGAGGGTGGGCAACAGGGTGATGAAGTTGCTCATGCGTTGTCTCCGTCGTTATCGTTATTCGGTCGCGCAGGCTCGGCGGCCGTCCTGACAGTGTAGTACCTTGCTGAGCTGTACAGACGAAAAAAATGCGGCGGCACCGGATGGAGACGGCGCGCCGCACGAAGGCGTGACGGGAATCGCACGCATGGAGACGGGGTGGCTACTGGAGCGCGCTTGCCTCCTCCAGCACGGCATGCCAGTCGATGTTGTACAGCACGCCGATCAGCCGCCCGGCATTGCCGACCGGGTCGATGCGCTTCTGTACGAGGTGCAGCTCGCTGGGGATGAAGGCCCCGACGTAGACGGTCATGAACTGGATGTCCGAGCGCGGCCGCGCATCGTCGAGCAGGTCGGGGTTCACCTGCGTGTCGTCGGCCGGACCGACGAGCAGCGGGCGGTCGGTATTCGGGATCACGAACATGTAGCCGTGGCGCAGCACGGTCATGCCCTTGTAGCTGCCGGACGAGCGGCGAGAGCCGATTTCTTCCGGATTGTTCACGGTGATTTCGAGGACCGGGCCCTCTCCAGGGGTGTGGAAGCTGCCATCCGGGTAGCGCTTCGTCTTCGGGTCGTCCAGGCTGATCGGACGGGCGAGCATCGAGATGTTCGCCACCAGGGGCCGCTTGCCGCCGTCGTAGCCGAAATTGGCGCTCCAGGTCAGGCTCGCGCCGCGGATGCCGACCAGGGCCGGGTGCTCCATCACCCGCGCGATGATCCGTTCGAGCCTGCGTTGCAGCAGGGCGTAGTCCGCCCCCTTCTTGCTGGCGCCGAACTTCGAAGGTATGGGCATGATCCAGCCAGGCGCGTCGAGCTCGGGCGTGCTGCCGCGGGTCAGGGCGTCCGGCCGGCTCCAGTAGTCGATGATGTAGTCGGCGTGGAAGGGTTCGCCGTTCTCCAGGCGCATGCGCTGCTCCCTGGCGCCGGAGCGTACAGTGGGAGCGCCGGCGGCTGGGGCGGCCGGGGCCGCCGCCGCCGCGGCCTTCGCCGTCGCGTGCCTGGCCACCGCCTGCACGGTGTCGCCCACCACCTGTTTGGCCAGCTTGTCGAGGAAATCGTTGGCCGCGGCCGGCTGCGCCGCGACGAGGGTGGCGCAGAGCATTGCCAGCAGGGCAGGGGAAGAGCGTCGCTGAGTCATACCGGTCCGTAGTGTGGATTGTCCGGTACGCACTCTAGCGCTGCGCTGCGCTAGAAAACAGCCCCCGTCGTGGGGGCGGTGTCCGGCGCCGCGCCGGCGGCGCTGCCGGCAGCGCCGTGCATATTCGGCGCAGGGCCCGGTTCGGCGCGCGCGAACGACAGCATGCCGCGGCCGCCGTGCTTGGACGCGTAGAGCGCGTCGTCGGCGGCCTGCATCACGCCCTCCAAGTCGGCGCCGTTGAGCGGGAAGCCCGCGGCGCCGATGCTGGCGCCGACCGCGTTGTCGGCCAGGCCTGGACGCAGGGAGGGGTACAAGCAGTCGATCAGGCGCCGGCCGACGCTGGTGATTTCGTTGCGCGAAAACTCGCCGTCCATCAGCACCACGAATTCGTCGCCGCCCACACGCGCCAGGAATTCGCCGCTGCGCAGGACCGACTGGAAGCGCCGCGCCACTTCCTTCAGCACCTCGTCGCCGGCCGCGTGGCCGTGGGTGTCGTTGACCTCCTTGAAGCGGTCCAGGTCGATGGCCAGCAGGGTAAAGGGCTTGCCGCTGCGCTGGCTCCTGGCCACCAGGCGGCGCGCCCAGCGATCGAAGTAGCGCCGGTTCGGCAGGCCGGTGAGGACGTCGTGCGAGGCTTCCATCGCCAGGCGCTTGGCCAGCTCGTTGTTGCGCCGCGCAGCCGCCGACAGCGAGCGCCAGGCGTGCACCGTCATGGCGACCACGGTCGACAGCATTAGCACCAGGATCATGGCGGCGCGCAGCAGGCGGCGGTTGAAGTCGTCGATGAGCGCTTCGCGGACCACCCGCAGCCGCGTCACCTCGTCCTGGATCAGCCGGCGCGCTTCGCGCATCTTGCTGCGGCCGAAGCCCTCGCGCACGATGGCCAGGGCGGCGGCATCGTCGCCGCGCTTCTTGAGCTGCACGGTGCGCTCGATCTCGTCGAGCTTGCTCTCCGTGACCAGGGCCAGCTTGCGCACGTTGGCGAGGAACTGCGCATCGTGGTAGCCGGACTGCTCGGCCTGCGCCAGGTTGTCGCGCACGCTGCCGCGTCCGAGCTGGTAGGGCTCCAGGTAGGCCGGGTCGCCGGTGAGCAGGAATCCGCGCTGCCCGGTCTCGGCATTGAGCAGGTTCATCAGGACGTTGCGGACCTGGATGCGCGCCACGTCGTTCTGCCTGAGCTGGCCCATCGCGTCGCGCAGGTCGACGACCTCGCGGACGAAAAAGATGCTCATCGTCGTGATGAGCACGAGCGCGAGGACCAGGGTCAGGGCACTCCGGCGGATCGGCAGGGTGGGCACGACGTAGGAGGTGGACATAACAATATGAACAGTGCTGATGCTCGTATGTTATCCCAATGTAAGACCATTCCTACATGAAATTAGTGTTTTAACCACGAAAGATATTGAACATGTGCGAAACGCCCAACGCCAGGGGATGTTTCTCTAATGACCGCGGCGCTGTACCAGGGCGGTGCCGACCCCGTGGCGCTTGCTTTCGCTGACCGCGGTGACGGTGCCGTCCGGGTTGAACACCAGGGCATTCGCGGCGCCGATTTCTTCCGGCTCGGCCTCCCAGCGGTGGCCGAGGCGTTCGAGCGCGCGCGCTTGTTCGCTGCCGGCGAAGCCCGGCTCGATCGAGGTGGCCTCGCCGTTGCGCTCCGAGATGCGCGGCGCGTTCACGGCCTGGTCCATCGGCATGCCGAGGTCGATGTAGTTGACGATGGTCTGCAGCACCGTCGTGATGATGGTCGAGCCGCCCGGGCTGCCGATGGTGAAGGCCGGCTTGCCGTCCTTGAGCGCGATGGTGGGCGCCATGCTGGAACGCGGGCGCTTGCCGGCTTCGGGCACGTTCGGGTGCGGACCGCTGAAATCGAAGTCGGTCAGCTCGTTATTCAGCAGGAAGCCGTAGCCCGGCACCACGATGCCGCTGCCGCCCCAGGATTCGATGGTGAAGGTATAGGACACCACGTTGCCGTCCTTGTCCGACACCGTCAGGTGGGTGGTGTGGGCGTTTTCCAGCTGTAGTTTGGCGGACTGGGGGGATACGGCCTCCCGGCGCAGCGGCACGCTCAGGTCGCGCTGGTAGCCGTAAGGGTCGCCCGCTGCCACATTGCGCGCGGCCTGCGCCCCGATCAGCTTGCGCCGCTGGGCCGCGTATTCCTTGGACAGGATGCCGGCCAGCGGCGCGTCGATGTATTCGGGGTCGGCCAGGTAGGCGTTGCGGTCGGCGAAGGCCAGGCGGCTGGCCTCGACGTACAGGTGCTCGGCCTGGGCGCGCGGCAGCTTTTTCAGGTCGTAGCCTTCCAGGATGTTCAGCGCTTCGGCCACCGTGGCGCCGCCGCTGCTGGGCAGCGGCATGCCGACAATCTCGTAGCCGCGGTAGGTGCTGCGCAGCGGCTGGCGGATACGCGCCTCGTAGTTGGCCAGGTCGGCCATCGTCATCTTGCCCGGGCGCGCGCTCTTGCCCGGGGCCAGCGGCGGCTTGTTGACGGCATCGACGATGGCGCGCGCGAGCGGCCCTTCGTAGAAGGCCTTGACGCCGCCCTCGGCGATCTCGCGGTAGGCCTTGGCCATGCCCGGATTGCGGATCAGGGTGCCCGGCTGCACCGCCTTGCCATTGCGCAGGTAGAGCGCACTGGTCGGCGCATATAGTTGAAATTTTCTTTCATTTTGAGCCGTCAAATGACTGAATATTTCAGTCACCGTATAGCCCTTGTCGGCGACCTCGATGGCCGGCGCCAGCACCTGGCTGAAGCGCATCGTGCCGTAGCGCTCGAGCGCTTCGTGCCAACCGCGCACGGTGCCGGGCACGCCGACCGAGGCGCCGCTGGCGACCGCCGTTTCAAAGTCGACCGGCTTGCCGTTCTCGAGGAAAGCCAGGGGCGCGAAGCTGGCCGGAGCCGTCTCGCGGTGGTCGATGGTGATGGCGCGCTTGTCCTTGGCCAGGTAGATCACCATGAAGCCGCCGCCGCCGATGCCGCAGCTGAACGGATCGGTGACGCCCAGCGTGGCCGCGGCCGCGACCGCCGCGTCGACCGCATTGCCGCCCTTGTTCAGGATCGCCATGGCCGACTGCGAGGCCTGCTCGCTGATGGTGGCGACCGCGCCGCCGGTGCCGGTGGCTACCGGCGTCTTCGCCGCGGCCGCGGCCGGGTGCAGGACGATGGACAAAGTCAGCCCGCAAGCGAGCAGGGTCGCCTTCATGGGGTCTTCCTTCGAGCGCCTAGTAGGCGTACATGTTGAAGGTCACCGGATACGACACCGGTGCGGCGCCCGCGATGCCGCGCGGCGGCTGCGGGGTCAGGTGATCGAGCTGGATGAGCGAGCCGCGCAGCGCCGGCGACATGTAGCCCGGCCGGCCCGGCACCAGGTAGAAGCCCTGCGCCACGTTACCGATGCGCATCGTGAAGCGGTAGGCCAGCTGGCCCGGCCAGATACAGCGCGCGTTATCGGGGCAGCGGCTGTCTTCCGCGCCTTCGTAGGTGATGGTCAGGCCTTCGCCCAGCGGCAGCACCTGGCGCTCGGTCAGGGTGTAGCGCGCATCGGGCAGGCGGTCGGGGGTGGCGCAGCCGAGCAGCAGCGAGGCGGCGCAGCCGAAGGAGAGAACACGGAGCAGGGGATGCATGCGATGTCCACCGGGTTGTTTTTTTGGAATCCTCATCATAGCAAACCTGCCCGCCGCGGTCGCGCACATGCGGTCACGGAGCGGTCACATTGCCGTCATATTCCGGTCATATCGGCGGACTAGACTTTGCCGCGTGGTCCAAAACACACCTCCATCAACCAGGAATAGGAATAAGAAGCCAATGTTCAAGAAGATCCTCGCCGCCGCAGCCACCACTGCCGCCGTGTTCGCGATGTCGACCTCCCACGCCGCAGACATGACCGGCGCCGGCGCGACCTTCCCGTACCCGATCTACGCCAAGTGGGCCGAGTCGTACAAGGCTGCCACCGGCAATGGCTTGAACTACCAGTCGGTCGGCTCGGGCGCCGGCATCAAGCAGATCAAGGCCAAGACCGTGGACTTCGGCGCGTCGGACATGCCGCTGAAAGCCGAAGACCTGGACGAAGCCGGCCTGATGCAGTTCCCGGCCATCATGGGCGGCGTGGTCGCCGTGGTCAACGTCGAAGGCGTGCAGCCGGGCCAGCTCAAGCTGACCGGCCCGGTGCTGGCCGACATCTACATGGGCAAGATCACCAAGTGGAACGCGCAGCCGATCGCCGCGCTGAACCCGGGCGTGAAGCTGCCCGACGCCGACATCACCGTCGTGCACCGCGCCGATTCCTCGGGCACCTCCTTCCTGTTCACCGACTACCTGGCCAAGACCAGCCCCGACTGGAAGAACAGCATCGGCGCCGGCACCACCGTGAAGTGGGCCGTGGGCGTGGGCGGCAAGGGCAACGAAGGCGTGGCCGCCAACGTGCAGCGCATCAAGGGCGCGATCGGCTACGTCGAGTGGGCCTACGCCAAGAAGAACAAGCTGTCGCACACCCAGCTGAAGAACAAGGACGGCGCCTTCCTGCAGCCGGACGACGAGGCCTTCAAGGCCGCCGCCGCCGGCGCCGAATGGACCAAGGCCCCGGGCTTCGGCGTGGTGCTGACCGACGCCGCCGGCAAGCAGAGCTGGCCGATCACGGGCGTGTCCTACATCCTGATGCACAAGACCCAGGCCGACGCCGCCAAGGGCCTGGAAGTCGTGAAGTTCTTCGACTGGGCCTTCAAGAACGGCGCCCCGGCTGCCGCCGAGCTGGACTACGTGCCGATGCCGGCATCGGTCGTCAAGCTGGTGCAGGCCAACTGGAAGGCCAACCTGAAGGATGCATCGGGCAAGGCGATCTACTGATCCCCGCATCGCCGCGGCGCTAACGTAGGGTGGGCGGCTATGCCGCCCACGCGTTCAACTCACGTAAGCAGGCCGCATCGTTTCATACACCGTTTGAACGCGTGGGCGGGAAACCCGCCCACCCTACATTTCACTCTATGACAACGGCTAACACGATCGTCCTGGTCGTCGACGACAAGCCGGCCATCGCCGAGCTGCTCAAGTATTCGCTGCACGAAGACGAGTGGGTCTGGCACAGCGTGCCGAGCCTGGCGCAGGCCTGGGATTTCATCGGGCGCGAACGCCCCGAGCTGCTGCTGCAGGAATCGATGCTGCGCCAGGAAGGCGGCCTGCGCCTGCTGGCGCGCCTGCGCGGCGATCGGCGCCTGCGCGAGAAACCGGTGATCCTGCTCGCCGCCGAATCCACGGACGGCGAACGCGCGGCGCCGCCCCCGCCCGCCGAATTCATCCCCCAGCCGCCGCCGGACGACGCGCCGGACGAGCGCCTGCTGTGCCTGGGGCGCCTGGTGCTCGATCCGCTCAGCTGCAGTGTGCGCGTCGGCAACCACAAGGTCGAGGTGCGCCACGCCGAATACCGGCTGCTGCGCTTCCTGCTGTGCCACCCGGGCCAGGTGTTCTCGCGCGCCCAGCTGCTCGA
>NZ_DKJX01000051.1:0-326 GCF_002454935.1 Massilia sp. UBA6681 | reverse complement strand
CTCGACCAGCGCACCGTGGACGTCCACGTACTGCGCCTGCGCAAGGCGCTGGGACGCGCCAAGTCCCTGCTCAAGACCGTGCGCGGGGCCGGCTACATGCTGTCCGCGGCCTGAGGCAGGCCTTGTCATCGGGATGACATGTTTGCTAAGTAGACTTGCGGCAACTTTGCGTCCTTGACCCAGCCTGCATGAGCATCCACGCCGCCGTCCGCACCGCTTCTCGCACCAACCGCTATCTCGTTTTCGTCTGGCCGCTCCTCGCGCTGCTCCTGTGCGCGGCGCTGTGGATCGCCACCGTGCTGCGCGCCGAGGCCGAGCGCGCGCGC
>NZ_DKJX01000048.1:0-22991 GCF_002454935.1 Massilia sp. UBA6681 | reverse complement strand
CGGCCGTCCGGCAGGCAACCGCCCGGCGGGCGCCAACGGCGGCAACCGCAACGGCAGCAGCGCCAGCCGCGGCCCGCGCAGCGGTTCCGCACCGCGCCGCGAGCGCTGATCGCACGGGCAGCCAGCGCTGCCCTGCCCGCTTCGCATGAAGGCCGGCGTCGACGACATCGACGCCGGCCTTTTTTCGCCGTGTCGTGATATTTGATTACTCAAGCACTTGCCAAGTTTCGCAAGGAGGTATATATTTGAGTAATCAACTTTATCTCAACAATTGGACACCGCCATGATCGACACGAACGACACTCCCGATACCGCTGCTCCCCTCGACAGCCCCACCAGCGAGTTCTGCCTGCGCATGGCGCGTGCCTGGGCGGCGCTGTCGCGGCGCCTCGACAGTTCGCTGGGTAGCCTGCACGGCATCAGTTTTGCCGACTACCAGTTGCTGCTGAGCCTGCAGCGAGCCCCGGGCGGGCGGCTGCGCCGGGTCGACCTGGCCGAGAAGCTGGGCCTGACGGCGTCCGGCGTCACCCGCTCGCTGCTGCCGCTGGAAAAGATCGGCCTGGTCGGCCGCCAGAGCGATCCGCGCGATGCCCGCGTCGGCTACGCCATCATCACGCCCACCGGCAGCGAACTGGTGCTCAATGCCGGCGTGGTGGTGCACAACGTCAGCCGCATGCTGCTCGGCGCGCCCTCGCGTGAGCAGATCGAGTCGACCTCGACCCTGCTGGCCCAGCTGGGCGGTAGTCAGTAAGCCGAGAAGCATGGGGCCGAATCGGCTAGGATAGCGGGATTCCCATCCACCGAAGCGCCGCATGCCGAGATTCGCCGCCAACCTGAGCCTGCTGTTCAACGAGCTCCCCTTCCTCGACCGCTTTGCCGCCGCGCGCGCGGCCGGCTTCGATGCGGTCGAGTTCCTGTTTCCGTATGCCTTCGAGGCCGAGCAGATCGCCGCGCGCCTGCAGCGCTACGGACTGGAACTGGTGCTGCACAACCTGCCGCCGGGCGACTGGGCCGCGGGCGAGCGCGGCCTGGCCTGCGATCCGCGCCGCAGCGCGGAATTCCAGGACGGGGTTGGCCTGGCCCTCGACTATGCGCTCGAGCTGGGCGTGCGCCGCCTGCACTGCCTGGCCGGCAGGCTGCCGCCGAACCTCAGCCATGAACGGGCCCACGCTGCCTACGTCGCCAACCTGCGCCATGCGGCGGCGCGCTGCCGGGAACACGGCATCAGCCTGCTGATCGAGCCGATCAACGACCGCGACATGCCCGGCTATTTCCTCACCGGCACGCGCCAGGCAGTGGCGGTCATCGAGGAAGTCGGCGCCCCCAACCTGGGCCTGCAGTACGACATCTACCACATGCAGCGGATGGAGGGCGAGCTGGCCGAAAGGATCCGCCGCCACTTCCCCCTGATCCGCCACGTCCAGCTGGCCGACGTGCCGGGCCGCCACCAGCCCGGCACCGGCGAGATCAATTTCCCCTTCCTGTTCGGCCTGCTGGACGAACTCGGCTACGAAGGATGGGTCGGCTGCGAATACCTGCCGCAGGGCGACACGCAGGCTTCGCTCGGCTGGCTGCACGAAGAACGCAAGCGTCATGCATCCTGGCTGGACAGGGCGTGAAGCTTCGGGCAGCATCGATGCTTTACCCGGCCTAAGGAGCCACGATGATCCAGGGATTGCGCACCGTAATTTACCCCGTCACCAATCTGGCCGAGGCCACCGCCTGGTATGAGCAGGTCCTCGGCAAGGCGCCCTATTTCAACGAAGTCTTCTACGTCGGCTTCGAGGTGGGCGGCTTCGAACTGGGCCTGATCCCCGACGGCCAGCCGGGCAGCGCCGGCGCCACCGCCTACTGGGGCACGCAAGACATCAAGGCCGAGGTCGCGCGCCTGGCAGGCCTGGGGGCGGAAGTGGACGCGCCCGTGACCGACGTCGGCGGCGGCATCCGCGTCGCGACCGTGCGCGATCCCTACGGCAACCTGTTCGGCGTGATCCAGAATCCGCATTTCGACCGCAGCAAAGTCGAATAAGGCGTGCATAGCTGCTTGTGTAAGCTCAGGCACTTGACCACCAGCAAGACTTTGCCGCGCGGAGTTTGAAACAATGGGGACTTTCGGGCCACTCCCCCAGGCCAGAAAGGATCCCCATGTTGCGACATCTTTCGATCCGCCTGCTCGTCGTCCTTCCGATCCTGTGCGGCCTGCTGCTGGGCGGCTGCGGGACGACCACCGGCGGCCCGGTCAGCCTGCAGGAAGTGCGCGAATTCGCCGATGCCTCGGCGCGGCTGGGCGGCTACGCCGAACTGGCGCGCCGCTACCGCGACACCTACGAGCGCGAACAACCCTACCTGTCCCCCGCCGCCGACAAGCTGGCGCGCGAGAACGACGCCAAGCGCAAGGCGGTGCACGAGGACTTCATCGCCATCCAGAAGACCCTGGTGCTCTACATGCAGACCCTGAGCCTGCTCGCCGGCGACGCGCGCTACGACCTGTCCGAGCGCATCGACGACCTCGGCAACGGCCTGAAAGCCAATGCCGAGTCCGGCCTGCAGCAGCGCCACATCACGGCCTACACCGGCCTGACCCGCCTGCTGACGCGCGTGATCGCGTCCGGCTACCAGAACCGCAGCGTGGAAACCATGGTGCGCGACGGCGACGCCGACGTGCAGGTGCTGCTGGACGCCATGATCTCGCTCACCCGCCTCTACTATAAGACCAACGAGAATGAGAAGAAGACGATTCTCGGCATCTTCGATGTCGAGATCCCGTTTTCGACGCGCAATTCGGACCGCATGCTGGTGACGCTCGCCAAGGTCCACTACCTGAACAAGGCCACCGAGTACAAGCTGGTCGACCGCCGCTACGAGCTGGCCCTGCAGGGCCTGACCAAGGTGGCCCTCGGGCACCAGAAAATGCGCGAGAACCTCGGCAAGCTGTCGGACGCGGAAATCCGGCGCCTGCTGGCCAACTACGGACGTGACCTGCGCACCATCCGCGACGGGCTGTCCGGCGACTGAGAACCTAGCGCGGTAAACAGGAGGACACATGGCTACCACCCCGACCCGTTCCGGCAGCGCATCCGCCGACCTTGCGTCCCCGGCCGAGGCCGACGTCGATGCCGCCGCCGTCCTCGACGCGGCGGATGCCGCGGCGCCGGCCGGACCGGCCGTCAAGGCCCCGGCCGCCACCGCCGGCCCCGCCCTGTCCAGCACCGAGAAGATCGTCGAGCTGGCCGACCACCTGTCCGCCTGCGCCGACCAGCTGCACGAGCGCGTGATGCAGGAGATCCGCAGCTACGGCGGCCGGCCGGTGCCCGAACACGTGCAGGACAAGGCCCGCGCCCTGTTCGAGGACGAAGTGCTGCTGCGCCAGCGCGCCAACGGCCTGCACGTCGACGCCGCCACCCTCATCGTCAAGGGCCTGGGCAAACAGCAGGCCCAGCTCGTCAAGCTGACCGCCGACGCCGCCGAGAAGATCCGCAAGATCGGCGCCATCGGCGAGGCGGCCGGCCTGGTGGGCGGCCTGCTGGCCCTGGCCGGCGCCGCCGCGACCGGCCAGCCGGCGCTGATCCTGGCCGCCGTCGACAAGATCGACAAGCACGGCAAGGCCCTGAATGCGCTCAAGCCGAAGCCCCCTGCCAAGGCAAGCTGAGTCCTGGAAGAAGGCGCGGCCTTGCCGTCAGCACATGTGCTGTCCGCCATTGATCGCCAGGTTGGCGCCGGTGACGAAGCCCGCCGCGTCCGACACCAGCCAGGACACCATGGCCGCTACTTCGCCAGGCTGGCCCAGGCGGCCGACCGGGATCTGCGGCAGGATGCGCTCGTGCAGCACCTGCGGCGACACATCGCGCGTCGAGCGGGTGTCGAGGTAGCCCGGCGACACCGTGTTGCCGGTGACGCCGTGGCGCGCCGACTCCAGCGCCAGCGCCTTGGTCAGGCCGTGCAGGCCGGCCTTGGCGGCACCAGTGTGGCCTGGTTCAGCGCTCCCTGCTGTGCGCTGACGGAGCCGATGTTGACGATGCGTCCCCAGCGCTGCGCGACCATCGTGTCGATGGTATGGCGCGCCATGTTGAAGGCGCCGTCGAGGTTGACGCCCATCACCGCATGCCAGTCGTCCAGGCCCATCCTGCACATGCTGCGGTCGCGCGCCAGGCCGGCATTATTGACGAGCACGTTGATGCGGCCGGCATGCCCGAGCAGGCGCTGGACCGCGCGGCCCGCGCACTCGAAGTCGGCCACGTCGGCCTCGAGCGCGATGAATTCCATGCCGTCGCGGAGGTGGCTGGCCAGCCATTCGCGACGATAGTGGTTGGATGGCGAAAAGGTGGCGGCGACGGTGAAACCGTCGAGATGCAGGCGGCGGCACAAGGCCGTGCCGAGTCCGCCCATGCCCCCGGTAACGAGGGCGACACGTTTGCTCATGAAGGATCCCTTGGACTTGGTATACGGCATCCTTCAAGGACAGGCCTGGCGGGACTGTCCCGGGATGCGATCTACCGAGTGTAGGGAAGCGGCTTCCGAGCCTTGTTGACCAAGATTAAGGCAAGACCGAAGCTCAAGCGATGAGCTCGGGGCGGCTGCCCGGATCGAAATCGGCCCAGTCGCCGTCGACGATGTTGCCCTCGGCACGCTCGATGTGGTGGGCGCCGAGCTGGCGCAGCACGTCGACCGCGCGGTCCGCCATGCCGGCGTCGTCGAAAGCGACCGCTACCAGCATGCCGGCTTCGCGCGGCGGCACCCGGTTCTCGCTGCTGCCTTCTTCGGATTCGCCGCGGTCCTTCATCTTGGAAAAGCTGAACAGCGAGCCGACGTGGCCGCCGACCAGACCGCCCACGACCGGGCCCAGCGGCCCGGTGACGGGCGACGTGGCGGCGCCGATTACTGCGCCGACCGCGCCGCCGGTGGCGACACCCTGCACCACGCCTTCCGGCGTTTCCTTGGCGCCGGGAGACTGCAGATGGTCGCCCCCGATCGGGGTCTGGTCGTGCTGGCCCGGCTGGCTCAGGTAGAACCCGCTGATGCGGCTGTTGTCGAAGCCAGCGTCGGCCAGCGCGCGGCGCGCGCGGTCGACTTCATCCTGAAGCTGGAAACGCCCTGCAATAATGGTGGACATGACGATTTCTCCTGGATCGTTGGTAGCTCAACTATGCCCCGCCGCGCCTGTATTGCTCTGTACGGACACGCACGCAGCTCAGGTACTTAGCGCCATTGGCCGTAGACGACACCATGCTGGAACGGATCGTCGAACACCGGCTGCGGTTCGGCCACCCAGTCGCGCGGATCGACGCGGAAATACTTCAGGAATTCCTCGTACAGGTCCGGGTGGCGCGCCGACAGTTCCCATGGCTGCTCGAAAAAGCTTTCGGTCGCCACCGCGAAGAACTCGGCCGGGCTGCTGGCGCCGTAATGGTCGAGCACGCCGCGCTGCCCCCACATCGCATCGCGCCGCAAGGCCGCGTAGTTGCGCGACAGGACTTCGGACCAGCTGCGGTAGCGCTCGGTGCTGCCCAGGTAGGGCGCGCCGTTGGTGCTGCCCGATTCGCTGTCGAGCTGGTGGGCGAACTCGTGCAGGACGACATTATGATCAGGAGATTCTTCGACCCCGGCACGGCGCACATGGTCCCAGGACAGGATCACGCGGCCGTCGCCCCAGGATTCGCCCAGCAGGTCCTGGCGCTGCTCGGTGACGACGCCCGCGGCATCGACCTCGCGGCGCGGCACCAGGAAGGCGCCCGGATAGACCAGCACCGCATGCAGCGACGGGTACAGGTTCGCCGGGCTGGCGTCGCCGGTCCGTCCCAGCACCAGCATGCAGGCCTGGGCGGCGATGGTCACGCGCATCTCGTCCGTGACCTCTAGGCCAGCGCAGCCGACGAAGGCTTTCTCGTGCAGGAATTGCTGGACCAGGCGCCGCAGGCGCCGCTGCTGCCCCTCGTCCATGCGGGCGTACTGGGCCAGGTTACGCTCGAGAATGGCCACCAGCTCCGGCGCGAGCGGACGCGCCAGTGCGCGGCGCAGGCGCAGCTTCGGCAACAGCCATGCCGCCAGCAGTCCGGCCCCGATGAGGCCGGCGATGATGCCTTCCATGTCAGGCTTCCCGTGAGGATGCAACCCATGCCAGCACGTCGTCGGCGCCGCCGATCAGCCTGCCGCCCACGAATACCTGCGGCCAGGTCAGGCGACCGGTCAGGCCGCGCAGCACGCTCGTCGTGATCTTCTGGTCTTCCGAAATATCGGTGAACACGATGTCATTCTCGCGCAAGGCGGCCTTGGCGCGCGCACAATGCGGGCAGCCGGGGCGCGAGAACATCACCACCGGCTCGGGAATCTTCGCATTCGGGTTGATATAGCTCAGCATCGTATCGGCGTCCGAAACCTCGAAGGGGTCGCCTTCGCGCTGTGGCTCGATGAAGATTTTGTCGATTATGCCGTCCTTGACCAGCATCGCGTAGCGCCAGGAGCGCATGCCGAAACCCAGGTCGCGCTTGTCGACCAGCATGCCCATGCCCTCTGTAAAATCGCCGTTGCCGTCCGGGATCAGGGTGATGTTGCCGGCATCCTGCCCGGTCTTCCACTGGTTCATCACGAAAGCGTCGTTGACGGCGATGCAGACGATGTCGTCGACGCCGTTCTCGCGCAGGGTCGGCGCCAGCTCGTTGTAGCGCGGCAGGTGGGTCGAGGAACAGGTGGGCGTGAAGGCGCCGGGCAGCGAGAACACGACCACGGTCTTGCCCTTGAAGAGCTCGTCCGTGCTGATGTCCTGCCATTGGTCGTCGGGGCGCGCCTTGAAGCTCACGCGTGGGACCGGCCTGCCTTGCAGGGACTCCGCGGTCGGTAAAGTGCTTGGCATCGGTCTTCCTTTCCTTGTGGCGGCAGCGCGGCCGCGATGGGAGGGAGGTAGGGCTTATTGACCGGATTTCAACACTTCATCATTAAAAATTGTTCACTTGAAAAACAAAAAGCCGCGCAATGCGCGGCTTGAATGACGACAGCGATCGTCTGGACCGGCGGCTGCCGCGGGTCTCTACCGCGGCCGGCCGGGTGCGCCTATTTAAGCGCGTTCCTTGGCGGTCTGGCTCGGGGCCGGGCCGAACAGGGCTGCCACCAGCGGATCGCGGGTGACCGGGCTGCGGTTGACGCGGATCGCGTAGTGGGTGTCGTCCGCCAGGATGTGGAAGTGGCGGCCGCTGCCGGCCATGTTCTGCTCGCGCAGGCCCGGACGCTCCTTGCGCGGGGCGGCGCCTTCGCGCTTCGGCTGGCAGATCGCGGCCAGGAAGGCCTTGACGCGCTCCTGGTCCGGGCAGATCTGGTACACGGCCTTGCCCAGGTAGGTGGCGGTGCCTTCGATGTAGCGTGCCAGCTCGATGACGCCGGCTTCGCGCAGGTCACGGATGTACTTGCGTGCGCCCGACGGCGAGAATTTCAGGAACCATGCGATTTCGTCGGCCAGCATTTCATGGGTCGACAGTTCGTTGATCAGTTTCTGCATGTTTTCGATCCGGCGCTGGGTGGCCGAGGTCGAACGGACGCGTTCGATCGGCGCCAGCGAAATCGGCGCGCGCTCGGTCGGTTGCGGGGGGACGCGTTCGATCAGCGCAGAGTTGCTGGAAGTGTGCACCGCGCCGATGTCGCCTTGCACCGCGTTGTGATGGGTCGTTGCATGCATGTTCTTGAGCTCCGTTTAAAGAGTGAGACTGTGTGGTCCGGGTCGCTGTGTGTCGTATGACACCCTGACAACACCTCGGTTCCGCTTAACTGGGCTCAAGATTGCCTGCGTCAGACATCCCGGTCTGTGCGCCATCCAACATTCAGAATTATTCCTGCAAGCATTTTTGATAAGGCCGCTTGTCGAAGGCCGGCAGTCGCACTTGTTTCCACGTGAAAAAATCGAGCACCAAAATGGTGCGCACGCCAGCGTCATGTGACATTTTTACCACTGTTGTAAAATTGCACAGGTCATCGCCGCTAGGTGCGGTACCGCACCGAGATTGCGGAACTTGCACTGTTAATCTTTATCCAACATCTGTGTCAAGGCATGCGATGTCAATAACCCTTCACCTTATGGGAGTCACCTGTGAATAATACGAAGAAGATCGCCCTGGCCGCCGCCCTCCTGTGCGCTGCCGGCAGCTCCATGGCCCAAGAAGTCATCAACCCGTCGTGGTACATCCAGCCGAGCGCCATCCTTGCGAAGCCGGACGCGCGCATGGGCGTGGCGGACCGCGACTGGGGCGGCGGGTTGAAGTTCGGTAAGGCCGTGAACGAAATGTGGGACATCCAGTTCGGCGGCAGCCAGGTGCGTTTCGAAGACGGCCCGGCGCGTTACCGCCAGACCCTGCTGGGCGCCGACGCCTTGCTGATGTTCTCGCGCAAGAGCTTCCGCCCCTTCGTGCTCCTCGGTGTCGGTATCGAACGCGACAAGGTGCAGAACCCGCTGCGCAATGTCGGCAAGAATTCGCCTTACCTGACCGCCGGTATCGGTTATCAGGCAACGCTGAGCCCGCAGTGGTCGATGCAGTTCGACGTGCGCGCCGTGCGCGGCTTCCTGCGCGACCACGAGCAGTTCGGCCCGCGCCGCATCAACAACAAGTACATGAGCATCGGCCTGAACTACGCCTTCAACCCGCCGCCGGCACCGCCGGCACCGGCGCCGGCACCGGCACCGGTCGTGGAAGCCCCGGCACCGGCACCGGCCCCGGTCGCTCCGCCGCCGCCGCCGCGCTTCGAGAAGGTCACCCTGGAAGCCACCAAGCTGTTCGAGTTCGACAAGGCCGACCTGATCATGCCGTCGCCGAAGCTGGACGAAATCGCCGCCGCCCTGCAGGCCGATCCGAGCGTCACCGACGTCGACATCACCGGCTACACCGACCGCCTGGGTTCGGAAAAATACAACCTGAAGCTGTCCGAGCGCCGCGCCAACACCGTGCGCGACTACCTGATCAGCAAGGGCGTGGACGGCAACCGCCTGAAGGCCTACGGCAAGGGCGAAGCCAACCCGCTGGTCCAGTGCAACCAGCGCAAGCGCAAGGAACTGATCGATTGCCTGGAGCCGAACCGCCGCGTCGAGGTCGAGCAGATCACCGTCGAGAAGCGCGTTCAGTAACAAGCATCCGCGCCTGCCCGGTCGCGCTTTCCGTCCCGCACGGCAGGACGGCCGGGCATCACCGCATGATCGAAGGGGGCTGCGGCCCCCTTTTCAATTGGAGGAGTCATGGCTATCAAAAAATGGCTGCCGTATTCGCGTGAGCTGGTCCACGTGATGCGCTGCGCGGTAATGGAATGGCTCGATCATCGCGCCTCAAGCAAAGGGGCGGCACTTGCCTTCTATACCTTGTTCTCGCTGGCGCCGGTGCTGGTGCTGGTGATCGCCATCGCCGGCTTCTTCTATGGCGCCGAAGCGGCCCAGGGACAACTGCTGGCCCAGCTGCGCGGCCTCGTGGGCCCCCAGGGGGCCGAAACCATCCAGGCGATCCTGGCCGGCGCGCAGAACAAGGAGAGCGGACTGTTCGCGACCATCGTCGCCTTCGTGCTGCTGATCGTGGGCGCCACCACCGTGTTCTCGGAACTGAAGGACAGCCTGGACGAGATCTGGGACGTTCCGCCACCGAAGGAGTCCGGCTTCTGGAACCTGGTGCGCACCCGCCTGCTGTCCTTCGGCCTGATCCTGGTGCTGGGCTTCCTGCTGATGGTCTCGCTGGTCGTCAGCGCGGCACTGGCCGTGGTCGAGACCTACATCGGCGGCATGTGGAAGGAAGCCGCCGTGGTCATGGGCTGGGTCGCCTCGGCGGTGAGCTTCCTGGTGATCGCCACCCTGTTCGGCGTGATCTACAAGCTGCTGCCGCGCATCAAGCTGTCCTGGCACGACGTCACCATCGGTGCGCTGGGCACGGCCGCGATGTTCACGCTCGGCAAGTTCGGCATCGGCCTCTACATCGGCAACAGCGGCACCACGGACAGCTTCGGCGCGGCCGGCTCGCTGATCGCCCTGCTGCTCTGGGTGTATTACTCGGCGCAGATCTTCTTCCTGGGCGCCGAGTTTGCCCGCCAGTATGCGCTCAAGATGGGCAGCCTGAAGCACAAGCCGGCGCATGAGACTGGGGACAAGAAGAAAGAGGAGGCGCCGCCGGAGCCGACTGTCACCTGGAAGAACGGGCGCGCGGGGTAATCGGCGCTGCTGGTCGGCGCTATTGGTCGGCACACTGTGTTTCTAGCCGGGCGGCAGCGTTGGTTGGAGCTATCGGTCTGCACACTGTGTTTCTAGCCGGGCGGCGGCGTTGGTCGGCGCTATCGGTCTGCACACTGTGCTCCTAGCCGGGCGGCACCGCCGCCCGAGCGTGACTTGGTCCACCGGACCAAGTCACTCCCCCAGCAACTCCGCCAGCGCTTCCATCCCCTCGACCCGCTCGGCCACCACCTTCAGCACCACCACCACCGGCACGCCGAGTAGCAGGCCCCACATCCCCCACAGCCAGCCCCAGAACAGCAGGCTCACGAAGACGGCCGCCGGGTTCATCTTGGCGATCTTGCCGGTCATCCAGGTCGTCACGACCATGCCGACCAGGGTCGCGATCCCGAGCGAGGACCCGGCCACCAGGATCACCATGCGCAGCGACTCGAACTGGAAGAAGGCCACCGCCCCGGTGGCGATGGTGATCAGGAGCGGGCCGAAGTAAGGCACGACGTGGGCCACGCCGGCGAAGGCGGCCCAGGCGCCGGCGTTCTCGAGGCCGATCGCGCGCAGTGCCGCCCAGGTGAGCAGCGCCAGCAGCACGTTGGTCACCAGCAGCATGAACATGTACATCTGGATCGCATTGTTCATGTCGTCCAGGATGTGGACGGTCACTTTTTTCCGTGTCAGCGAGGGCCCGGTGAGCTTGACCAGCTTGCGCTTGAAGGTGTCGCCCGCGAGCAGCAGGAAGAACACCAGGAACACCACCATGGTGGCTTGCGACAGGAAGGTGGCCAGGCCGATCGAGCCGGCCAGCACCCAGTCCATCACGCGGATGCTGCTGCCGGCCGCGGGCGCCGGCGGGACCGACTGGGTGCGCTTCTGGATCGCACGGCGCTCTTCCCCGCCGGTGGCGCTGGAGGCGGCGCGCTCGATCTCGGCGGCGGCGGCCTGCACCTGCTGGATGGTCGAGCGCTGGCCGGTGCTGTCGGTCAGGATCCTGGTGACCTTGGTCGTCAGGGTCGGCAGCTCGTCGATGATGTTGAAGAATTCGTCCTGAAGCCGGTACAGGGTGCCGCCCAGCGCGCCCATGATGACGGCGGTAACCAGGGTCGCGCCGATGACGCGCTTGACGTGCCAATGCTCGAGCCAGCGCACGACCGGATTGAGGGTATAGGCGATGAAGATGCCGAGCAGGAGCGGCACGAAGAATTTCTGCGCCCACTGGAGCGCGAACAGGCTGGCGATGGTGGCGAGGATGCCCAGCGAGAGCCCGCGGGCATTGACGTGGATCGGCAGCCGCAGGCCGCCCACGTGCATCGTGAGCTCGTCGCCTGCAGGGCCGGGCTCGGCGCCGTGTCCCGCCGCCGGGGAAGCGGGGGGTGGCGCCGCCGGGGCGGCATTGTCGGGCGCGCTTGCAGCTGGTTCGACAGGTTCGGGTGGTGCGAGCTGCATGGATCGTGCCTTGACAATGGAGCCGGGCCGCCCCGGCGCTGGAGATTACTTGACGCGGATGTCGTTCTTCACGGAGGTTACACCTTTCACGCCGCGCGCGATTTCCACGGCGCGCTGTGCGTCGCGCGGCTCGGCCACGAAGCCCGACAGCTGGACGTCGCCCTTGTAGGTTTCCACGTTCACTTCGGTCGCCTTGACGGTCGGGTCGGCGGCGAAGGCGGCCTTGACCTTGGTGGTGATCACGGCGTCATCGACGTATTCGCCGGCGGACTTCGAGGTCGGGTTCGACGAGCAGCCCACGGCGGTGATGGCGACGGCGGCGGTGAAGGCGGCGGTGACGAGGCGTTGTGCGATTTTCATGATAGCTCCTTGATTAAAAACTGCGGTGGTCTAACTACAGTAAAGCCCATGCGGGCAAGTGGGATCATTTTCCGAACGCGGTCTTGGCAGTGTTGACGCAATGGTCCTTGACGGCGCCGGCGTAGGCGTCGCATTTCTGGATCGCGACGCGGTATTCGGCGGCCAGCTTGTCTTCGCGCGCATCCTGGCGCGCTTCGATGGCCTTGCGGTCGGCCTTGGCATCGGCCTGGGCGGCGACCAGGGTGGCCTTGGCCTGCTCCATGCAGACGTCGCGGTCATTGCCGGTGACGGCGGCGCAGCGCACCTTGTCGCGGTCGTAGTTGGCGGACGCGATGCGCATGCGGGCCTGGGTATAGGCCGACAGGGTATTCTTGTAGGCGGCTTCGGCTTCTTCCTCGATCCGCACGCGTGCGGCCTTGGCCTCGGCCATGCACAGGTCGTGCGGGTTGCCGGCGATCTGGCCGCAGCGCGCCCGCGCCGACTTGTAGTTCGCTTCGGCTGTGGCCTTGGCCTGTTCGTAGGCCGTCTTCGCATCCGGCACGGCTTGCGCCCGTACCGCGCCAGCCCAGGCGAGCGCGGCGCCGACGAGCAGGAATGCATGGGATGTTTTCATTTTTTATTCTCCATTTGTCAACACGCTAATGACGTTTTACACGTCCGTTGGCGCACTTTCTGTTCGGTGCCGAACACAGCAGGCTTCCTGCAACAAGTCATCTGTATATGGATCAAATTCGGCGTGGGAGCTCTCTGAAAAAGGAGCCAGATATGCTGGGCAAGGACGGTTAGGCAACGCACAGACCCCTTGCGCAGCCGTGGCTAAGCTGGAGCCATACACTTATCAGGAGAACAACATGAAAGCAACCCGTACCCTCGCTGTTGCCGTGCTGGCTTCCACCGCCCTCCTTACCGGCTGCGCCAGTACCTCGTCGAACCCCTACGCGTCGAACAACGGCTACAACAGCGGCTATAGCAACGTCTCGATGGGCTATGGCACGATCGAGTCGATCCAGGTCGTCCAGGGCGAAAACCGCACCAGCGGCGCCGGTGCGATCCTGGGCGGCGTGGTCGGCGCCCTGGCCGGCAACCAGGTCGGCAGCGGTAGCGGCCGTACCGCCGCGACCGTCGCCGGCGGCGTTGCAGGCGCGGCGATCGGCAATAACGTCGAGCGCAACCGCCAAGCCGGCGGCGCCGAGATGTACCAGATCAACGTGCGCATGGATAACGGCGAGTACCGCGCCGTGAACCAGGACAGCGTCTACGACCTGCGCGTGGGCAACCGCGTGCGCATCGTCGACGGCCGCGTCTACCGCTACTGATCGGCACCGTTGGTCGTGACCGGGGGAAGCGGCGCAGCGCCGCCTTTCCCCGGCCGGTGCGTCCCTGCGCCGGCATCACCCGACCGGAACGACGGGCGCCGGTCCTCGTGCTGGCCGTGCTGTTCAGCGGCCCGGTGCCCTCCCCTTGTGCTGCGGCAGGCCTCGCCGCGGCACTTCTTCCGACCCTGGAGGACACCATGCGAATCCTATCGACCGTGCTGCGCGGGGCGTGTGCCTGCCTGCTCGGCAGCACCCTGCTCGCCCACGCCCAGACCCCTATCCAGCCCCAGACCCAGACCAGCAGCGACGCCCTCGTCGATCCCGCCGCCGCCAGCAAGCAGGCGCGTGAAATCGCCCAGGGCGACCCGGCGCGCTGGTACCGCGAAGACGCGACCAGCCAGGCGCGGATGCGCACGCTGCAGAAGGAAATCGGCGCGGCATTGCAGGAAGCACGGAACGCCTGCAAGAAAGCGCCGGCGGCCGAGCGCAACGCATGCATGCAGGAAGCGCGCGCGGTTTACCAGCGTGACATGGCGCAGGCCAAGGCGCGGGTGGCTGGGCAGGGAGAAACGCCCTGAACCCTCTGCAGCGCCGATGCAGCCTGGTGCAGGGTGGTCGGTAGAACCGAGCCCCCTGCCGCCACAAGCACGCGTTCCCTGACTCGTCCGTACGAGCGAAAAAAAAACGGCGTGCAATCAATGATTGCGACGCCGCTCAAGCCCCACCATATTCGGATCGGTTTGACTTCCTTGCCGCGTCAGCTCAGCCCGTTCTGCTGGACACGGCGTTTGTTCATGTACCAGCCTGCCACACCCAGCAGGATGGCGGCAGCACCGGCAGGCTTGCCGAGCTTGCGCTGGCGGATGAAGTTGAACAGCGCCAGCCCGTAAGGCATCAGCACCGACACGCTGGTGCCGGTCGGTTTCAACAGGGCGTCGGCGCGTGCGCGCAGGGCCCAGGTGGCGTGGTCGATCGTGCTGTGCAACATCACCTCGGGGCGCGCCGCGTGGCGAATCTGCGCCCGCGCGTGCGCCACGTTGTTGCGGAAGAACTCGCCCTCGCGCAGCAGCTCCTGCTTGCGCGCCACCGGGTCCAGGCTGTGCTTGTGGCCGGCCAGTCCGGTCGTTCCATCTTGATTGTGCATGTTTCCCCTCCTTCGTGTCGCCGCTTAGAGCAGCATGTCGCGGTCGTTCTTCAGTTCCTTCATGGTCGCCGGGAACGAGAGCTTGTCCTGCTTGAGCAGGGCCAGGCCCTTCGCCACCAGGATGCCGGTGATGACCAGGAACACGACGAACAGGATCAGCAGGATCTTCCAGCCCATGTCGTCCCATGCCAGCGCGACGATGGTCGCGGTGCCGTAGGCGATGGCGAACCAGATCGCCAGGATGGCCGCGCCGAACAGGGCCACGAGTTCGATCAGGTGCTTGCGCACCTCGGACAGCTCGAGCGCGGCCAGTTCCACGCGCGATACCACCAGGCCGAACAGGCTTTTCATGAGGCTGGAGATCCCGCCCATGAGGCCGGGGGTATGCACGACGGTGTCGTCTTTTTGCATGGCGGTCCCCGGCGGCGCTTACGGCTTACGGCTCAGGAGGACGCCGAGCAGCACGCCGATACCGGCGGCAACCGCGAGCGTACGGTATGGGTTGTCCTTCACGTAGACATCGGCCTCGTGGGCCAGTTCCCTGCCCCTTTCCATCGCCTGGCCCTGGTAGTGGCTGGCGCGGCCCAGTGCGCGGTCGAGCAGTTCCATGCCGCGGCTGCGCAGTTCCTCGGCCTTGTCGCCCGTCAGGGCGGCGGCGGCGCTCAGCATCGACTGGGCGTCGCGCACCAATGCCTGCATGTCCGACGATGCGTCGGCGGCTTTGCTGTCGAACTGGTAGCCGTGGGCGTGGGATTTCAGGTTGCTGCGGGTGGTGTCTAGCATGGTGTGCTCCATTGTTATCGATGGGTAATGAATGTAAAGCCGGCCTCAGGCCAGCAGGTCGCGCATGTCGTCGGCATGCTCCTCTTCGACGGCCATGATGTCGGTAAGCATCTTGGTCGTCGTCGGGTCGCGGTCGCCGATCGCCTGGATCATCTGGCGATAGGATTCGATCGCCACGCGCTCGGCGATCAGGTCGGCGCGGATCATCGCCTGCACGTCGTCGGAATCGTCGTACTCGGCATGGCTGCGCGCGGTCAGCGTGGCCGGGTTGAAGTTCGGCGATCCGTTCAGTTGCACGATGCGCTCGGCGATGCGGTCGGCATGGTCCTGCTCCTGCTGGGCGTGCTCGAGGAACTCGGCCTTGATGTGGCCGGTGTTCGGGCCGCTCACGGTGTAGTAGTGCCGCTTGTAGCGCAACACGCACAGCAGCTCGGTGGCCAGCGCGTCGTTCAGCATCGCGATGACCGCCTCGCGGTCGGCCTGGTAGCCCTCGGTGACGGCGCCGTCGTCGAGGTTGGCCGCCGCGCGGCGGATGGCTCCGACGTCGAAGCCATGCGCCAGGTGTTTCGTTTCTTCCATAGTCTTACCTCGTGAAACTTGTTGCAGAAATCAGCTCAACGTCCCGCCGTACGTGGCGGGATCTGTGCATTCTCGTTCGACAGCACGATCTCGACCCGGCGGTTGAGCTGGCGGTTGGACGCCGTATCGTTCGGGGCCACCGGGAAGGCCTCGCCGTAGGCGCGCATGGCGATGCGGTCGCGCGGCACGCCCATCGAGCCCAGCGCCGAGGCCACCGCTTCGGCACGGCGCTGCGACAGTTCCTGGTTGTAAGAGGAGCTGCCGGTACTATCCGTAAACCCTTCGACCAGCACGGTACGGTTCGGGTTCTGCGCCATGACGTCGGCCAGTTTGCGCAAGGTCGACATGCCGTTCGGTGTCAGGGTCGCCTGGTTGGTGGCGAACAGCACGTCGCCGATCGTCACGACATAGCCGCGCTCGGTCTTGACGGCCTGCAGCTCGACCAGCAGCGCTTCCAGCGCCGCGGCGCGCTGGGCCAGCGCGGCGTTCTGCTGCTGGGCGGCGGCGGCTTGCTGCTGGGCAGCCTGGGCCTGGGCCTGCGCCTGGGCGGCCTGGGCCTGGGCGGCCTCGGCCTCGCGCTTGGCGCGATCGGCTTCCGCGGTGCGGGCCGCCAGGCGGACCTGGTCGCGTTCGCGCGATGCGTTCGCGATGTCGGCTTCGGCCGCCTTTGCCCTGGCCACCTCAACCGCGGTGGCGACGCGCTGCTTGGCCACGTAGGCCAGGCGGTCGACGTCGTTCAGGCTTTCGCGGCGCGCGGCCGCGGCATTGGCCTGGTCGAGGGCGTCGCTGGCCTGCTTGAACTCGAGCGGCGCATACTGGGCGACCTGTGGATTGTTGTTGGCGGAGACGAAATCGGCGCGCGCCTGGTCCAGCGTCGGCGTGGTCATCGGGGCGGTGGCGCAGGCCGTGGCCAGTACGGCGGCGGCCAGCAGCGACATCGTGGAACGGGTTTTCATGGCTTGTCCTTTTTCCTGGGCGCCGCATGGCGCGGCGGTCAATGAAGGGAACTTCTTCTTATTACGGCGTCGGCTTACTGCGTCGAGGTCGTGGCCGACGGCGCATTGGCGCGCTCGACTTCCTCGCGCAGCACGCGCAGGTCGGCGTCGAGCGCGTTGGCCGCCGCGGTGGCCTTGGCCGAGTTGGCCTTGCTCTGCGCCAGCTTGGCGTCGGCCTGGGCCTGGATCGCCAGCTCGCGGGCCAGCTTGTAGTCCCTGGCCGCCAGGGCCGCGTTGGCGCGCACCATCTTGTCGCGCGCGGCGGTGATCTCGGCCGGAGCCAGCTCGGCGGCGCCGGCCGACACGGCGTTCTCGACGGCATTGCGCGACACCGCCACGTCGGCGGTGGCAGGCGCCTTCTGCGGGCTGGCACAACCCACCAGCGCCAGCACGGCTGCGGCGGCCAGCGGCGTCAAGAGACGGCGCATCGCATGTTCTTGGTCCATCGCTTTTCTCCTTTTGATGAGGAAATGTCCTTAGTAACGTTATAAACCTGTTATCTCTTGCCTTCGGTTCGCTGCCGCACATTGCCCGGCTCGTAGCGATCTGCTCAACAGAAGAACGTTAGGCAGCGCACATTGGGCGTCAAGGCCTTGCGCTAAGCTGGCCTGAACCTAGCTACCACCGAAAGTCTGCCATGGCCGAGACCGACAAGCAGGCGGCGCAGGGCCGTCATCCGGCGCGCCGCAAGAGCAGCAAAATACTGTTGAGCATCCTTGGGATCCTGGTCGCCATCCCGGTGATCGCCATCGTGTTCATCCTCACCTTCGACTGGAACCGCGCCCGCCCCTGGATCAATGCCAAGGTGAGCGAGGCCATCGAACGCCCCTTCGACATCCGCGGCAACCTGAATGTCGAATGGGAGCGCCCCGCCAAGACCATGGCGCCGGCGGAACGCACCTGGCGCGACCACATCCCGTGGCCGCACCTGATCGCCAACGACACCCACGTCGGCAACCCGGCCGGCCTGCCGGCGCAGGATTCCGGCAGCGCACGCCAGTTCTCGTTTTCGGTGAATCCCTTCGCCCTGCTGTCGAAGACCATCAACATTCCGCTGCTGCGTTTCGACGGCCCGCGGGTGGACCTGCTGCGCCTCGACGAGCAGCGCAACAACTGGACCTTCAAGCGCAAGGAAGAAAAGTCCAAATGGACACTCGACCTCGACCGCATCGTGCTGACCGACGGCATCGTGCACATCAAGGACGCGGTGACGAAGGCCGACGTGACGGCGAAGGTGCGCACGCTCGAAAACGGCGGGCGCTACGGGGTCGGCTGGACTCTCGACGGCACCTACAACGGCGCACCGGTCACCGGCGGCGGCAAGGCCGGCGCGGTGCTCTCGCTCAAGCAGCAGAGCACGCCCTACCCGGTCCAGGCCGAGATGAAATCGGGCAAAACACGGATCGCGATCGAGGGCACGGCGACCCGGCCTGCGAAACTGGCGGCGATCGACCTGAAGCTGGAGCTGGCCGGCCCCAGCATGGACCAGTTATACAACTTCACCGGCGTGGTGTTGCCGACCACCGGCCCGTTCTCGACCTCGGGCCGGCTGACCGGCACCCTCGGCGAACAGAACAAGGACGGCAAGCGCAGCATGCGCTGGATCTACGACGGCTTCAAGGGCAAGGTCGGATCCTCGGACATCGGCGGGCGCCTCGAATATGCCACCGGCGGGGCGCGGCCCAAGCTGTCGGGCAATGTCCGCTCACAAACCCTTGTATTCGCCGACCTGGCACCGCTGATCGGCGCCGACTCCAACGCCGCCAAGAAGGAGCGCAATGCCGACGCGGTGCAGCCCGGCGGCAAGGTATTGCCGGTCGAGGAATTCAAGACCGAACGCTGGAACAAACTGGATGCCGACGTGCGCTTTGCGGCCGACCGCATCGTGCGCGACACGGCCTTCCCGATCAGCAAGCTGTCGACCCACCTGAAGATGGATAACGCCGTGCTCAACCTCGAACCGCTCGAGTTCGCCATGGCCGGGGGCACGGTGCGCTCCAACATCCGTCTCGACGGCCGCGGCCGCCAGGGCCCGAAGGCGATCAAGGCCCAGGCCAAGGTCACGGCCCGCAAGATCGAGATCAAGAAGCTGTTCCCGAAGATCGATCAGCTGCAGGCCTCGGTGGGCAGCATCAGCGCCGACGCCAACCTCACCGCCCAGGGCAATTCCGTGTCCAGCCTGCTGGCCGGCTCGAACGGCGAACTGAAAACCTTGATCAGCCAGGGCCAGGTCAGCAAGATGATGCTGGAGATGATGGGCCTGAACGTGGCCAACATCGTCATCACCAAGCTGTTCGGCGACAAGCAGGTGCAGCTCAACTGCATGGCCTCCGATTTCGCCGTCACCAACGGCCTGGCGCGCACGCGCTACTTCGTGGTGGACACCAAGGAAGCGCTGATCAACATCGAAGGCAGTATCAACCTGGCCAACGAGCAGCTGGACCTGCGCATCGATCCGAAAACCAAGGGCCTGCGCCTGATCTCCCTGCGCTCGCCCTTCTACGTGCGCGGCCCCTTCAGCCAGCCGGACGTGTCGGTGGACAAGGGCGTGCTGGCGATGAAGGCCGGCAGCGCCATCGCGCTGGCCACCATCGCGGCGCCGATCGCTGCCCTGCTACCCCTGATCAATACCGGTCCGGGCGAGGACAGCGACTGCGCCCGCCTGCTGTCCGACGCGCGCGAGAAACCGAAGGCGCCGCCGCCGGGCAAGACCCAGCGCCGCTGAAACAATTTTTACATGGCATTGTGTGTTGTCGAACAGATCAGTACAAGCCGAAACCGGTATCTTGCTCACATGGACTCGACGAACGTTGCCGCATGAAGCGATTTGGTATCAGGACCGCCCTGGCGGTCATGCTGGCACTTGGCCAGGTCGCAGGATGCGCCACGTCGGGCGGCGGTGGACCGGTGGCGCAGTATGTGGACGACGCCACCATCACCGCCGGCGTCAAGGCTGCTATCGTGCGTGAACCGACGCTGAGCATCTTCGACATCGGCGTCGAGACGGTGCAAGGCGTTGTGCAGCTGAGCGGATTCGTCAGCTCGGCGGACAGTGTGGCGGCCGCGGCATCGGTTGCCCGGACCGTGAAGGGCGTGAAGTCGGTCAAGAATGACCTGCGCTTGAAATAACCCACCGTAAAGGAGATCAATATGAAAACCATCAAACAACTGGTAGTGACCGCAACCCTCGCCACCGCTGCACTGGGCCTGACCGGCTGCGCCGGCATGTCGCAGCAGGACAAGAACACCGCGATCGGCGCCGGCGCCGGCGCCGTCCTTGGTGGCGTCCTGACCGGCGGCAGCGCAGTCGGCACCGTCGGCGGCGCAGCCGTGGGCGGCGTGGTCGGCAACCAGGTTGGCAAGAAAAACTGACTGTTTGCACGACAAGCGATACAAGAAAGCCTGGCTGCGCCAGGCTTTCTTGTATTCCGGTGTCCAGATCTACACGAACTCGCGCAACGGCTGGCTGCCGGCTTCCCTGACGATCTCGTAGCAGGTGCACGAGGCCGCCGCCAGGCCCTCCGGATCGAGGATCTCGATATTGCCGCGGCTGTAGTCGATCAGTCCCTGCTGCTGCAGCGCGCTGGCGGCCTTGGTGACGCCAACGCGGCGCACGCCGAGCGCATGCGCCAGGAACTCGTGGGTCAGGTGGAATTTGTCCGACTGCAGGCGGTCGCGCGTGACCAGCAGCGAGCGCGCCAGGCGCGCCTCCAGCACGTGGAAGCGGCTGCACACGGCGATCTGGATCGCCTGGGCCAGCTGGGTGTCGGTGTAGCGGTACAGCACGCGCTGCAGCGAAGGATTGCGCGCCACCTCGGCGCGAAAGCGGGCGCTGTCCATGCGGCTGGCGCTGCCGGCCCGCTGGACGATGGCGCGCACCTGGGTGGTGTCATGGCCGAGCGCCACCGTGGCGCCGACCATGCCCTCGCGCCCCACCAGGCCCACCTCGAGCGTCATGCGCCCTTCAGCCACGCCCATCAGGGAGATCAGGCAGTCATGGGGAAAATAGATGTAGCGCAGCGGGTCGCCGGCTTCGCACAGCACGTCCCCGACCGCGACGGTGACCGGATCGAGCAGCGGCAGGACCTGCGCCAGTTCCTGGGGCGGCAGCGCGGCCAGCAGCAGATTGCTGTTGTGTTCGGCAATCGGCGGCGCTGCGGCAAAATTCATCGGATTCTCGCGTGGGGGATGCATAAGCCAAGCCGTCTGTCGGATACATTTGCAAACAATTTAGGTCAGCGTAACCGTCCCGCTCCGATCTGGTATGTACGGTGACGCACGGAACCGCTTGTTGTTCCTGAGGACAATCTGACAATGCACAGGCCGCCGGACGCATTGCATCCCCGGCATGAATGGCCTCAACAAGAACTTCTCCGAAAGGAACCAGCATGAACACCTCTCCCACTCCGTCCGCACGCGGACGCATGCATCCGCTGATGATCCTGGCCGCACTGGCGGTCCTGCTGTTCTGCCTGGTCGGTACGGCGGCGATCCTGGGCTGGATTCCCTCATCCGTGGGCGGCAACAAGGAGCGCCAGCTGAGCGAAACCGAGCGCCTGGCGCTGGCCTCGACCCTGCCGCAGGGAAGCCCGCAGCCGGCGCCTGGCGTGGTCGGCAACGTGCCCGGCCAGCAGCTCGCGCCGGGCTACGTGCAGCCGCCGAACAGCGCCGTGCCGGCCGATTACCCGGCCCAGCCGGCCCAGCCCTATGCACCGGCAAGCAACTATGTCCCGGCGCCTGCCGCGGCGGCGCCGGCGCCGGAGCGCGTGGTCGAACGCGTGGTCGAGGAACCGGTCAGCAAGCCCGCCAAGAAATCGGGGCAGGTGGCGGCCGCCGACACCGGCCGCAACTGGTGCTCGAACTGCGGCAACGTCGAATCGGTCCGCACCATCAAGCAGCGCGCCGAAGGCAGCGGACTGGGCGCCGCCGGCGGCGCCGTCATCGGCGGCCTGCTGGGCAACCAGATCGGCGGCGGCACCGGCCGCACCATCGCGACTGCGGCGGGCGCCATCGGCGGCGCGGTAGTCGGCAACCAGGTCGAAGGCAATATGAAGGCCAGCACCAGCTACGAAATCCGCGTGCGCCTCGACGACGGCACCCTGCGCACCTTCCGCCAGAGCAGCCCGCCGGCATGGCGCAGCGGCGACCGCGTGCGCATCGTGAAGGGCCGCCTGCGCTCGGTTGCCTGAGCTCGTCTCTTTTCAGAAAAAGCCGGGATGGCGCAAGCCTCCCGGCTTTGTGTCGTAAGAATAATTTTCTAAAAGCAATGTGCGGCAGCGCACGGACCAATGGATGAGCTAACCCGACAATGGCAGGACGCTATCACTGCGTACGGTGCAAAAATAACCAACCCAGGGGGAAAGCATCATGAACAGCATGGCATGGATCGGCATTATCATTTGGGGAATGATCGTGGCAGCGTTTGGCCTGTTCTCGGCGCATCCGCCGGCCGAAGCGGCGGCGGGCGGACTGCAGCCGCAGGACGTGCTGTTCCTGGTGGCGGGCGGCCTGGTCACCTGCCTGATCGGGGTCACCGGCCTGCTCGGCTTCATGGGCTGGATCCCGGGCTTGCGCAAGGAAAACGGCCACGCCTGATTCCTGGGAGTTACGATTTTCGCAGTAAGTACGCCATCGTACAGAGGCCAGCAGTAAGCGGCGGCATACTGGATTCACGACGCCGAAGCGCGTGATTTCTGGAAGGAGCAACATCATGTTGTATACAATAGCCGTGATTCTGATTGTCCTGTGGCTGCTCGGACTGGTGACTTCGTACACCATCGGCGGCTTCATCCATATCCTGCTGGTCGTCGCCGTGATCATGATCCTGGTGCGCCTGATCAGTGGACGAGGTATATAGTTGTTAGTAGTTGAAAAAATTTTTGTAAGACCAATCCGCTTCTCAGTCATGCCTGCAGGCTTGCCTCGGCAAGCATGACCGCGAAGCGGATTTTTTGTTAAGGAGAACCACCATGCAAAACAAACTGACTAAATCCGTGATCGCCGCTTCCCTCGTGGCCTTTACCGCGACCGGCTGTGCCGACATGAGCGCGACCCAGCGCGGCACCGCGCAGGGCGCCGGCATCGGCGCTGCCCTGGGCGGCATCGTCGGCGCCAGCACCAGCGGCGGCGGCGGCAAGCGCGCCGCGGGCGGCGCGGCGATCGGCGCCGCTGCCGGCGCGGTGATCGGCAACATC
>NZ_DKJX01000023.1:0-17122 GCF_002454935.1 Massilia sp. UBA6681 | reverse complement strand
CACCACAACGTGGGCGGGCTGCCCGAGGACCTGCAGTTCGAGCTGGTTGAGCCGCTGCGCACCCTGTTCAAGGACGAGGTGCGTGCGGTGGGCCGCGAACTGGGCCTGCCCGAGGAGATCGTGGGACGCCAGCCGTTCCCCGGCCCGGGCCTGGGCATCCGCATCATCGGTGCGGTGAACGAGGAACGCCTCTCGATCCTGCGCAAGGCCGACGCGATCGCCCGCGAGGAGCTGACCAACGCCGGACTGGATGACGAGGTCTGGCAGATGCCGGTCGTGCTGCTGGCCGACGTGCGCAGCGTGGGCGTGCAGGGCGATGGGCGCACCTACGGGCACCCGATCGTGCTGCGCCCGGTCTCCAGTGAGGACGCGATGACCGCGGACTGGTCCCGCCTGCCCTACGACCTGCTGGCCCGGATCTCCAACCGGATCACCAACCAGGTCGACGGGGTCAACCGGGTGGTGCTGGATGTGACCAGCAAGCCCCCGGGAACCATCGAATGGGAGTGATCCGCCCCTAGCGGATCACCCACGGGCGGAATCGGACAAAGGCCAGCCGGCGGCGCACGCCGCCGCGGCCGGCCACCGGTTCCGCCCGTGGCGCTTAAACAGTGTTTCGTACAGCCGAACTGGGCCGTGCGTGCACTACCTTAGGAAGTGGCGTGTTGTGTGCCAAAACCGGCCCGCGGCGACCGCGCGGCACGGGGGCAAAATCTGATCCCGGCATCGGCGGGGGCCGCCGACGGGAAGCGAACGAAGGGAATGAGAGTCGTGACTAGTGGCCGAACTGCTGCCGCCGAACGCGTGGCCAGCTGGGTAAAGACCCTGGGGCAGGGGACCGGCGCGGACACCACGCTGCGGTTCGCCCCGTCGACCTCCAACAGCATCGACATCACCCACGCCAACCCCTCGGGCCTGGCCCAGTTCCTGGCCGGGCGGCGCACCCGCCTGTCCACCCTGCTGCATGACGCGGACCAGTTCGCGGTGGCCAAGCGCACCGCCCGTGCGCTGGACGCGAAGATCGATGAACTGTGGGACGAGCGCGGCATCGACGTGGGCTACCTGGCCGCGGGCGTGGCGAACTGGCGCGCCACCCATGAGGGGCGCAGCGAGGCGCTGTCCGCCCCGATCATGCTCGGGCGGATCAAGCTGACCCGCCACCTGGACCAGGACGACTACGACGTGCAGCTGGTGGGCCGGGCCATCGTCTCCCCGGCGTTCATCCGCCAGGTCGAGGCCGACCACCACGCCGCCATTGACACCCAGGCGGTGCACGCCGCCGCCTACTCCATCGCCCGCTTCGACCCGGTGCGCGGCATGGACGCGCTGCGCCACCAGCTGGCCGAGCGCCGGCAGGTCGATGCCGATCTCGAAGCACTCGAGGTCGAGCACCAGCACGTCGGCCGGCTGCTGCGCCAGCATGGCAAGGGCCTGCTCGGCGCCATCGGCCACGCGCAAGGCGTCGAACAGTCCGGCGCACGCTTGCTGGAACGCGCTGCGGCGCTGCCCGGCCGGATTGACGAACAGGCCGCTGCACGCCTGCCCTGCGCCTTCCTGCTGAGACATCCCTTCTCCTTTTATTTCCTGGCGAGCCAGTTTGCGAAAAACGCTGGCAAGTTTGCCATAAAGCCATGGGAGGGCATAGTGAAGAATTGTTCTGCGAGTGTGTGGGAGCGCACCGTCCGGCATGGAGCGACGCATCGATACTCTACGGGTCGATTGAACGTTCACGGGAGTACGCAATGGCACACCAGGATGACGTGGCAAAGGAGCAGAAGGCGATCCAGAGCCGCCAGGACCAGCAGGACGGCAGCATGCAGAAGGCGGAGAACGACGAGGCGGTGCAGACCGGGATCCAGCAGCCGGCCCCGCCGATGCCCGAGCAGCACCTCGCCAAGCCGGGCATCGAGGCCCAGATGGAGATGAAGCCGAAGTTCATGGCGGAGCAATACAAGGGCAGCGGCAAGCTCGAAGGCATGAGCGCCATCGTCACCGGCGCCGATTCCGGCATCGGACGTGCGGTCGCGGTGCTGTTCGCGCGCGAAGGCGCCGACGTGGCCGTGATGTACCTGAACGAACACGAGGACGCAGAGGAGACCAGGCGCTGCGTCGAGGCGGAAGGCCGGCGCTGCGTCACCATCGCGGGCGACGTCAAGGACGCCGCATTCTGCAAGGACGCGGTCGAGAAAGTGGTCGCCGAGTTCGGGCGCCTCGACGTCCTCGTCAACAACGCGGCCTTCCAGGAACATGCCAGCTCGCTGCTGGACATCACCGAGGAGCGGCTGGACGAGACCTTCCGCACCAACATCTACGGCTACTTCCACATGGCGCGCGCGGCCCTGCCCCACCTCAAGGAAGGTTCGTCGATCATCAACACCGGTTCGGTGACCGGCCTGAAAGGCTCGAAGAAGCTGCTCGACTATTCCGCCACCAAGGGCGCCATCCACGCCTTCACGATGTCGCTCGCGGCCAGCGTGATCGACCAGGGCATCCGCGTCAACTGCGTGGCGCCGGGCCCGGTCTGGACGCCGCTGAACCCGGCCGACCAGGCGCCCGAGGACATCAAGGAATTCGGCGCCAGCACCACCTTCAAGCGTCCCGCCCAGCCGGAGGAACTGTCGCCGGCCTACGTGTTCCTGGCCTCGCCGGTGTGCTCGGGCTACATCACGGGGGTCATCCTGCCGGTGACCGGCAAGGTAGGCGAATAAGGAGGAGTTATGCCGCGCAGCATGTGGAAAGGTGCGATCAGCTTCGGGCTGGTGCACATCCCCGTCGATATGTACCCGGCGGTCGACAACAAGGGGCTCGACCTGACCATGCTCGACCGGCGCGACTTCTCGCCAGTCGGCTTCAAGCGCTACAACAAGGGCAACGGCAAGGAAGTCTCCTGGGACGACATCGTCAAGGGCTACGAGTACACCAGCGGCGAATACGTCGTGCTGTCCGACGAAGACCTGCGGCGCGCCAACCCGGAGGCGACCCAGACCATCGACATCCTCGCCTTCGTGGATGCCGAGGACGTCTCGCTGCTCTACTTCGAGCAGCCCTACTACCTCGCCCCCGGCAAGGGCGGCGACAAGGTCTACGCCCTGCTGCGCGAAACCCTGCGCAAGGCAGGCAAGATCGGCATCGCGCGCGTCGTCATCCGCGTCAAGCAGCACCTGGCGGCGCTGGTGTGCGTGGGCGACACCATCGTCATGAACACGCTGCGCTACGCCGACGAGATCCGCGACGCGGGCGACCTCAAGATTCCCACGGCCGACGACAAGAAAGCCCAGATCACCGACAAGGAACTCAAGATGGCGATGGCCCTCGTGCAGGGCATGGCCGAGGACTGGGATCCCGAGCAGTACCACGACACCTACCGCGAGGACGTGCTGGCGCTGATCGAGAAGAAGGTCAAGGCGCACCAGACCAAGACCATCACCATGCCCGAACCGGGCGAAACGAAGCGCGAGACCGGCAAGGTCATCGACCTGGTCTCGCTGCTTCAGGCCAGCCTCGGCAAGAAACCCGGCAAGGCCGCGGTCATTGATGATGACGACGACGACGAACCGCCGCCGCCGAAGAAACGCCGGCCCGCGGCCGAGGACGGGGACGAAGAGGAAGCCCCGCCTCCGCGTGCGCGCAAGGCCGCCGCCCACGGCACCGACCGTGTCGCCGCCAGCGGCGCGGCGCCGAAGCGCAAGACCGCGACCAAAGCCGCGGCCAAGCCGGCGGCAAGGAAGACTGCCGCCAAGTCCACCGGCGCACCATCGACGGCCGCTCCGCGCCGCAGGAAGGCGGCGTGACGGATGGATGAATTCATCGACTTCCTCCAGTGGCCGGCAATGCTGGTCACCCTGTTCGCGGCCTACCTGATCGGCTCCAAGCGCGCCGAACGGCGTGTGTTCGGCTTTTCCATGTTCATCCTCAGTAACGTGCTGTGGATCGTGTGGGGCATCCACGACGAAGCCTGGGCCCTGATCGTCCTGCAGGCGGCGCTGATGGCCATGAACATCCGCGGGATCGTCAAGAACGAACCCTGAGGCCGGCGGCCCTGGCTCGACCTGTCAGGGTGCGGCGGCGACGAGCGCGGCGCTTCCCTGGAGCCGGCGCCGCATGAGGTCCCTGGCCACTCCCAGCGCACTGGCCGGCGCCGCCGCGATATCCGGCGTGACGCCGGTTCCTTCCCAGTTGGTACCGGTGATCGGATTGATGGCGCGCTGGTTGGGTATCTGTGCAAAGAAATGCTCGCCGATGCGGTAGAAGCTCATGGGGTGGGCGCCGCCCCAGGTGCGATCGCCGATCACCGTGGCGCGTTTCAGGGCCTGCATCGTGTACGCGAAGTCTTCGCCGGCGGACGCCGTGCGCGGACCGACCAGGATCAGGACCGGCTTGCCGCCGCCATAGCGTTTGCCGGCGAGCTTGTCGTGTGTCCACTGCTGGAATGTGTTCCCGGTATCGCGATCCCAGATGTCGTTGAGACGTGTGGGCCGGTCGACGAAATAGCTGATCAAGAGGGCCACCGCTTTCGGATCGCCCCCGCCGTTCTGGCGCAGGTCCACGATGAGGCCCTCGGTATCGGCGAGTTCGTCCATCGCTGCGCCAAACTTGTCGGCGACAGAGATAGCATCGGGAAAACTGGAGAGTTTCAGGTAGCCCACATCGGGGCCGAGACGGCCGACTGTCTTCACCTCACGGGCTGCCGTACGGCGCGCCATCAGGCGCTCGAGAAAGTTGGTGCGCTGCACCCACTCCGCCCGCGTCGCCGCCGGGGTCGCTCCCATTTCGCTGACCAGATCCAGCCCGGGAGCGAAGCGCACCTTCAGGTGCTGGTCCTTCGCGACGCCATGGATATCGGCCGTGAGCTGCGTCGCCAGCCGGTAACCGTCCTTGGTTTTATCGTATCTGCCTTCCCGCTCGCGCTGGCGCAGGACTGCCTCGAACTGCCTCGCCTTGTCGGGGAAGACATAGTGATCGTTCAGCTCCGCCACCAGCGCATCGATCATCGCGGTGCGCATCGCACGATCGACCACTACCTCCGGCCGGGGCTTGAAGGCGAACCAGAACACTGCCAGCACCAGCGAGATCGCTATCACGGTCACTATGTTTTTCATTGTTTTCCTCTGGGTGAACGAACATTTCTATGAGCGAGACAATCCAGTGGAAACAGAATGGCATATCAATTACCACTCCCTAGCATGTTATTTTGCTAGGCCGCAGCAGAACCTAGCGCGTGCGGGTGACATGGGCATCACGCGCAGCGTGCCATCCGAGGCGCGCCGCGATGATGCGGCGGTATGCGGTATCGATATGCGGCGGGGTGCAGCGCACGTAGCGCTCGGCCTGCGCACGTTCCTCGCCCGGCAGGCAATCGAGTGTGCGCACCACTTCCTCGGGCGTCGGCACCCGTCCGGACTCCCCGTCGAACTTCGCCGGCAGCGCGGTCCACACGGCGGCGTCGAGACGCATGCGCGCCAGCCAGGCGGCGATGCGCTCGTCGCTGCGGGCTCCATCCACTGGCGGGATGCTGCCGATGTAGTCGGGCCGCCCCGGCGCGATCTTCTCGCGCTCGCCCAGCATCGCACGCGCCGCATCGAGGTCGGAGGCATCGAGATAGGCCCAATAGGTCGGCATGGGGCGCGCGCCTTCGCACAGCACCAGGGCGACTTCCGCGCTGTCGTCGCTCTTGCGCACGAATTCGAGCGGCAGGCGTGGACCGCCGGGATGCCAGCCCGAGGCCAGCTTGAGGGGGGCGGGCTTCCACAACAGGGAGCCCCAGGCAATGCATACGATGTTCATGGTCGGCCGGCGGTATGAGGTAGGCACTCCAGCTTGCCAGAGAAGCGTGGTGTGCACGAAGCGTGCCCCACAATTGTCTCGTAGCGTGCGTGCCCTTCGCCGCGCGTGCGCGATACTTGGCATAACCCGACTACGCCAGATGCGACCATGCCCAACAGCGCCATGCCCTTCCTCGTGTTGACCCGTGCCGGTTTCGACGACATCGCGGCCAGGGTCGACCTCGGCAAGGCCAGCCTGTTCCTGAATCCCGGCCTGCTGTCGGAAACGGAGATCGCGCGGCTGCGCGAGATGGGCACGGCGGTGCACGTGATGGCCACGCCGGTCGATCCGATGAAGCCCCAGCAGGTGCAGCAGGCCCTGCTCCTGACGCGCACTGCGCGCGGTAGCGTGTGGGTGGAACGCGGCACGCCGCGTGCCGCCACGGCGGCCAATGCCGCCGACAAGCTGCAGCAAGCCAGCCGGGAGGTGGTACCCGCCACGCCGCTACGCCAGCGCCTGGCGCGCGGCGCCGGCGCCTTCGCCAGCGCCGCCCTGCGCCGCTTGAGCGCGCCGGAAAGCGGGCGCCGCCTGATGGCCGTGCCCTACCTCGGCTTCGGCAATGCCGGACGGGTGTGGCTCAAGGGCCGCCTGCTGGACGAGGCGGCCTTCCGCGAGCAGAGCGACACCGACAGCGGCTGGCAGAACCTGGTCGCCCTGTACCGCCGGCTCGAATCGGATGAGGTGGCGGGTGCGCGCGTGCTGGCGCACTTTGCCGGCGCCACCCACGAAACCCACACGGATGGCGGCGGCTACTTTTCCTTCGACTTCGTCCCCGCCGCCGAACTTGGCGGCGGCTGGCACGCGGTCGAACTCGAATTCCCGGACAACCTGCAGCCCGACGGCCAGCCGCTGCGCGCGACAAGCGAGATCCGCGTCCCCGCCGCCAGCGCCCGCTTCGGCATCATCAGCGACATCGACGACACCGTCCTCTGGACCAATGTCACCAACAAGCTGAACATGGCGCTGATGCTGGCCCGCACCAACCACCACACGCGCAAGCCCTTCAAGGGCGTGGCCGGCTTCTACCGCGCCCTGCGCGACGGTGCCAGCGGCAGCGAGGACAATCCCCTGTTCTACGTCTCGAGCAGCCCCTGGCACCTGTTCGGGCCCCTGGTCGACTTCCTCAAGCTGCAGGACATCCCGCTCGGGCCCCTGCTGCTGCGCGAGCTGAGCGTGCGCCAGGTGCTCAAGATCAACGAGCACGGCAACCACAAGCTCGAACAGATCGAGCGCATCCTGGATTTTTATCCCGGCATGCAGTTCGTGCTGATCGGCGACAGCGGCGAACAGGACCCCGAGATCTATGCCGAGGTCGTGCGCCGCCATCCGGGCGCGGTCAGGATGATCTACATCCGCAACGTCAACCCCGATCCCTCGCGCATCGATGCGCTCGACCGCCTGATCGACGAGGTGAGCGCCACCGGTACCCAGCTGGTGCTCTCGCCCGACAGCGTGTTCGCCGCCTCCCACGCCGCGGCCGAGGGCCTGATCGCGGTCGACCGACTTCCCGGGATCCGCTCGGACAAGCGGGAGGACGACAACGCCCCCCCTGCCAAAACAGGATTGTGAAAAACTATGGAGCTGATTCAATTAATTTAATTTATTAATGCTCCGTTGAGCCATAGAATCTCCCTATTGACTACACAACAAGGAGATTCCTGATGAGCCAGCCCCGCCTTACCACCGCTTCCGGCATCCCGGTCGCCGACAACCAGAATTCGCTCAGCGCCGGCCCGCGCGGCCCGCTGCTGCTGCAGGACTTCCACCTGATCGAGAAGCTGCAGCACTTCAACCGCGAGCGCATTCCCGAGCGCGTGGTCCACGCCAAGGGCTCGGGCGCCTACGGCAGCTTCACCGTCACCCACGACCTGCGTCCCTTTACCAAGGCCAGGCTGTTCTCCGAGGTCGGCAAGACCACCCCGGTGTTCCTGCGCTTTTCGACCGTGGGCGGCGAAAAAGGCAGCGCCGACAGCGAGCGCGACCCGCGCGGCTTCGCCCTGCGTTTCTATACCGAGGAAGGCAACTGGGACCTGGTCGGCAACAATACCCCGGTGTTCTTCATCAAGGACCCGATCAAGTTCCCGGACTTCATCCATACCCAGAAGCGCGATCCGCAAACCAACCTGAAATCGGCCAACATGATGTTCGATTTCTGGAGCAATGCGCCGGAAAGCCTGCACCAGGTGACCATCCTGTTCTCGGATCGCGGCACCCCGGACGGCTACCGCCACATGGACGGCTTCGGCAGCCACACCTATAGCCTGATCAACGAAGCCGGCGAACGCGTGTATGTGAAGTGGCACTTCAAGACCCGCCAGGGCATCAGGAACCTCAGCGCCGCCGACGCGGTGCGACTTGCAGGCACGGACCCGGACCACGCCCAGCGCGACCTGTTCGAGGCGATCGCGGGCGGCGACTTCCCTCAGTGGGACGTCAAGGTGCAGGTAGCAAGCGAACAGCAGCTGGCCGACTGGGAGGGGCGCACCGGCTGGAACCCCTTCGACCTGACCAAGGTGTGGCCGCACGGCGACTTTCCGATGCTGCCGGTGGGTGTGCTCGAGCTGAACCGCAACCCGGACAACTACCACGCCGAAGTCGAACAGGCGGCGTTCTCGCCGGCCAACGTGGTGCCCGGCCTGGGCTACTCGCCGGACAAGATGCTGCAGGGCCGCCTGTTCGCCTACCACGACGCCCAGCTGTACCGGGTCGGCACCAACCACCAGCACCTGCCGGTGAACGCCCCGCGCTGCCCCTTCCACAACCAGCAGCGCGACGGCGCGATGGCGACCGCCAACGGCGGCGCAGCGCGCAACTACGCCACCGTCGATTCGGTAGGCCGCGGAGCGCTGGGCATGGGTCATGGCGAGCCGGAACTGCCGATCACGGGCGACGCCGGCCGCTACGATTTCCGCGGCATGGAAGACGACTACACCCAGGCCGGCAACCTGTTCCGCCTGATGAGCCCCTCGGCGCGCCAGAACCTGTGCGACAACCTGGCAGGGCCGCTCAGCGGGGTGGACGAGGATATCCTGCAGCGCCAGCTGCGCCAGTTCGACAAGGCGGATCCGGCCTACGGGCGGGGCGTGCGAGCCTCGCTGAAGGCGCTGGGCCGTAACGTCGAGTGAAACCTTGGTAGCTCAGGTGCGAACTTGGGTCCCGGCCTCCGCCGGGACGACGGTTTTACGGCTAGCACAGAGAAATCCTCTCCATAGCTGCCAACCTCGATACCGTCGTCCCCGCGCAGGCGGGGACCCAATTTTGCTTGAACAGCCGCAAGCGTCTCACCTACTCGTCAAATCCCAGTATCTTCATCGCCTTGGTGAGCCCTTTCGCGGCTTTCGCATACCCCGCCCACGGCTCATTCCCCTTGTCCAGCCGGGTGTGCACGTTTGCCACCGTCCACTGCGCGCTCGACTTGAGTTTTGCCAGCTCGTCCCATGCCAGGGGCACCGAAATGCCCAGCCCGGGCCGGGCGCGCGCCGCCCAAGCGCTGATGGTGGTCGCGCCGCGGCCGTTGCGCAGGTAGTCGATGAAGATCTTGCCGACCCGGTTCTTGGGGCCGCTCTTGAAGGCGAAGCGGTCCGGCAGCGTCGCCGCCAGGTGGCGCACGATGGCCTGCGAGAAGGCTTTCACGGTATCCCAGCCGTATTCCGGTTTCACCGGCACCACCACGTGCAGGCCCTTGCCGCCGCTGGTTTTCAGGAAAGACGGCAGGCCCAGCTCGTCGAGGAAGGCGTGCATGATCTGCGCTGCTTCCTGCATCTGTTTCCATTCCACCCCCTCGCCCGGGTCGAGGTCGAACACCATGCGGTCCGGCGTCTCATAGCTCATGGCCAGCGCATTCTGGGTATGCAGCTCGATCGCGTTCCACTGCGCCAGGGACAGGATGCCCTCCACGCCGGCGATCTCCAGCATCGGTGGATTGTCCGGATCGAGCGCCTGGTCCATCTGCTTCACGCCCGGCAGCTTCTTCACGTCGGCATGCTTCTGGTACACCAGCTCCGCACCGATGCCGGCCGGCGCGCGCACCAGGGTCAGCGGACGGCGCTTGAGGTGTTCCATCATCAGCTCGCCCACCAGCGCGTAGTAGCGGATGATGTCCAGCTTGGTGAGGCCGGTGGACGGGTCGACCACCCGCTCCGGATTGGTGACCCGCAGCGTGTCAGGCAGCTTGCGGTGCAGGCCGGCGGGCGGCGGCGACACCGGCTCGTCGGGCGCCTCGGCCCGCCTCTTGCCCTCGTCGATGTCCTCGATGTGGCGCGGCTCCTCGCGTGTGATGCCCTTGGCTGGCTTGTCCTTGCGCAGGCCCTGGAACACCGGATGGCGCACCGAACCGGTACTGGTCCATTCCGAGAAGCTCACCTCGGCCACCAGCACCGGCTTGACCCAGTGATGCTGGCGCCCCGGCACCGCGCGCGGCGGGAACGGACTGTCGTCGGTACGCAGCGCTTCCAGGCGCTCCTTGATGTCCATCAGCGATGCATGGTTGAAGCCCGAGCCCACGTTGCCCGCGTAGCGCAGCACGCCTTCGCGGTCGTAAGTCCCGAGCAGCAGCGAGCCGACGCCCTTGCGCGAGCCCTTAGGGTCGGTATACCCGCCGATCACGAATTCCTGGCGCAGGCCGCACTTGAGCTTGATCCACTCGGGCGAGCGGCGAGACACGTAGCGCGAATCGCGGCGCTTGCCGATCACGCCTTCCAGGCCGATCTTGCAGGCCGCCACCACCAGTTCGTCCGGGTTGGTCCCGAACTCGGCGGAGAAGCGCACCTTGTCCGACTTCGCCTTCTTGAGGATCTGTTCCAGCGCGGCGCGCCGCTCGACCAGGGGCACGTCGCGCAGGTCGTAGCCGTTGCAATAGGGAGCGTCGAACAGGAAGTAGACGATATCGGCCGTGCGCACGCCATCGAAGGCCAGCTGCAGCAGGCCGAAGTTCGGCTTGCCGTTCTCGTCGTGGACCACGATCTCGCCGTCGTACCAGCCGTCCGGCAGTCCGATGCGCTCGAGTTCATCGCGCAGCGGCGCCAGCTTGTCGGTCCAGTCGTTGGCGTTGCGCGTGATGAGCCGAACCATACCCTTCTCGACCCGCGCCAGCATGCGGTAGCCGTCGAACTTGACTTCGAATACCCAGTTTTCCGGGTCCAGCGGCGGAGCGTCGACCAGCGTCGCCAGTTCGGGCGTGAAGGCTTCGGGCAGGTCTGCCTCGACGACGCCTTCCGGCAGCTTGGGCGCGGCGGCCTTCCTGGCGCGCGTGGATGTGCCGGTGGACTTCGCGCCGGCCTTGGCGGCGGCAGTCCGCTTGCGCGCCGGTTTGCGCACGTCTTCCGACTGGGCTTCGGATGCCGCCTCGGCCTTCAGCGCCGTCACCTTGCCGCGCGCGGGCTTCGGCATCGGCAGGTCCTTGACGCTGTCGGGCATCTCGTCGACCACGGAGAATTCCTCGGCCGGCCGGGCGTGCTCGTCGTTCTCCTTGATCAGGAGCCAGGGTTCCTGCTTGTCGCCGCCGCGGCCCTTCATGCGCACCAGCACCCAGCGCCCGTGCATCTTGTGGCCGTGGATGACGAACTTCAGGTTGCCTTTGCGGTAGCCCTCGTGCGGATCGCCGACCGGTTCCCAGGTGCCCTTGTCCCAGATGATGACCTTCCCCGCGCCATATTGTTTGGGCGGAATGGTGCCTTCGAAGTCGGAATAGGAAATCGGGTGGTCCTCGACGTGCACGGCCATGCGCTTGTCGTGGGTGTCGTAGCTCGGTCCTTTGGGGACGGCCCAGCTCTTCATGGTCCCGTCGAGTTCCAGCCGGAAATCGTAGTGCAGGCGCGTGGCCCAGTGCTTCTGGATGACGAAGGTCAACGCCTCGGTACTGGGCGCGCCGCCGTCAAGGGGCTCGGACGTGATGTCGAAATTGCGCTTGGCCTTGTACAGTTTGAGCGCGTCTGGCATGTGGCACCTCCCCGGCTACGGTCGTGTGTCCAGTGTAGGCCGCGCCCGGCTGGCGCGACTGTACGCCAGCTAACCCTGCCTTCCTTTGTAAGCAAATGTAAGCCCGTCAACCGCCCGGCCTGCGCAGCCGTTGAGGGTTCAGCAGTACATAACAGGCCGCTCGGGCCCCACCATATCCAAAGGACAGGTTCGCCCTGTCCTTTGTCGTATTCGACGCCATCGTTTCGATGGCGTCTACAATGTGGCTTTGACCATCCGCGAGCACGCCATGCCCAGAATCGTCTTCCTCGACCGCGACAGCCTGCAGGCCCGGGTCCGCGCCCCCGCTTTCGGCCATGATTGGCAGGATCATGCCGGCACGGCGGAAGACCAGGTCGTGGAACGCCTGGCCGGGGCAAGCGTGGCCGTCACCAACAAGGTGCCGCTGCGCGCGGCCGCGATCGAGCGCCTGCCCGACCTGAAGATGGTGGCCATCGCCGCCACCGGCACCGACAACGTCGACCTCGCGGCCTGCCGGGCGCGCGGCATCGTGGTGTCGAACATCCGCAACTATTCCCTGGTGTCCGTGCCCGAACACTGCTTCGCCCTGCTGCTGGCGCTGCGCCGGAACCTGGGAGCCTACGTCGCCGACGTCGAGGCCGGCAAATGGGAGCGCTCGACCCGCTTCTGCCTGCTGGACCACCCGATCGGCGACCTGGCCGGCAGCCGGCTCGGCATCGTCGGCTACGGCGCGCTGGGAAAGAAAGTGGCGCAGCTCGGGCGCGCCTTCGGCATGGAGATCGCCGCCACCTCGCGCTCGAAGGTAGCCGAGCCTGGCGTGACCGAACTGCCGCTCGACGAACTGCTGGCCAGCTCCGACGTCGTCAGCCTGCACCTGCCGCTGACGCAAGCCACACGCCACCTGATCGGCGCGCGCGAGCTGGGCCTCATGGGGCGGCATGCCCTCCTGATCAACACCGCGCGCGGCGGCCTGGAGGACGAGGCGGCGCTGGCCGCGGCCCTGCAGGAGGGGCGCATCGGCGGCGCCGGCTTCGACGTATTGAGCCAGGAGCCGCCGCTGCCCGACAACCCGCTGCTGCGCCTGCGCCTGCCGAACTTCATCCTGACCCCGCACGTGGCCTGGGCCAGCGGCGGGGCAATGCAGACATTGGCCGACATGCTGGTCGATAACATCGAAGCCTGGGCCGCCGGCCGGCCGATCAACGTGGTCGCATGAGCTAGCGCCCGGGCACGCTTTCCGGCGGCGCCTGCAGCGCCTGCGGGTCCGGCGCGCGCAGCGGCAGCTCGAGGATGAAGGCCGCGCCCTGCCCCGGCGCGCTGTCCACCCGCAGCGATCCGCCCAGCAGCGTGGTGACGATGTTCCAGCTGATGTTCAGTCCCAGACCGGTGCCGCCCTGTCCCATGCGCGTGGTGAAGAAGGGATCGAAGATGCGCGACAGGTCGCCTTGCGGGATGCCGCGCCCGTCGTCGCGGAAGGTGATGCGCACCCCGCCCTCGCAGGGCGCCGCTTCCAGCACCATGCTGCCGCCCGGCCCCTCGAAGGCGTGCAAGAGGGCGTTGTTGACCAAGTTGATCACGACCTGGCCGAGCGGGCCCGGAAAGCTGTCCATCACGATTCCCGGCGCCACGCGCAGCTCGAGCCGGTGTCCGGCCAGGCGCACGGTGTTCATCAGGGTAGCGACGATCTCCTGGCAGGCCTGGGCCAGGTCGAAGCGGCGCCGCTGGGCGCTGGCCTGGTCCACCGACACCTGGCGGAAGCTGTTCACCAGCTCGGCCGCATTGTGCAGGCTGCGCATGATCAGGCTGGACGCTTCGCGCGAGGCCGCCATGTAGTCGGCCAGCTCGGAGCGGCGCAGGTTGGCGCTGTCGAAGCGCGCGGCGATGTCGCCCGTCTTCTCCTGCAGCGTGCTGGCCATGAGCAGGCTGTTGCCGATCGGGGTATTCAGCTCGTGGGCGACGCCCGCCACCAGCGAGCCGAGCGAGGCCAGCTTCTCGCGCGCCGCCAATTGTGCCTGGGTATCCTGCAGCTGGCGGTAGGCGCTGGCATTGTCGATCGCCACGCCGACGTAGGCGGCCAGCGTCTCGAGCATGTCGAGGTGCACCTGGCCGTAGGCCCGGGCGGCCGGGCTCTGCACCGTCAGCGCGCCCAGCACGCGCTCGCCCACCAGCACCGGCACCAGGAGCAGCGAGCGCGGCGCCATGCCGGCGCGCCAGGCGCAGGGCAAGGCGATCTCGCCGGCCTGTTCAGGCGGCAAGCCCGGCAGGTAGTCCGGCAGCTCCTGGGGAAGCTCGCCGGCCAGCACCTCGCGCCCGCGCACGATGGCCCAGGCGGCGAGAATCCGGTCCGGGTCTTCCGGCAGCTCGAAGGCCTCGCGGCGCTCGCCGTCGACCACCGCATAAGCATATTCGATGGCGCCGCGCTCGGGATGCCGCAGCACCACCGCGAACAGGCTCGCGTCCATCAGCGCATGCACCTGCTCGTAGAGCGTGCGCATGATCGCTTCGAGCTCGAGGTTCGCCGTCACCGCGCGCCCGATGTCGGACAATAGCGCGATGTTGCGGTGCGCCTGCTCCACCACTTCCTTCTGCTGCTCGACCTCCTGCTTGCGCCGCTCGGCCGATTCCTTCTGGCGCCGCAGCTCGACGGTGCGCACGCCCACCTCGTGTTCCAGCAGCAGCTTCTGGGCGACCAGGCCGCGCACGCGCAGGCGGTAGGCGGCAGTGAACAGCGCCAGGACGGCCAGCACCGCGAGCGTGCGGAACCACGGGGTCTTCCAGAACGGCGGCGTGATCGTGATCGTGAGAGAGGCCGGCTGCGCGCTCCAGACGCCGTCCTTGTTGCTGGCCCGGACCCGGAACACATAGGTTCCCGGATCCAGGTTGGTATAGGTCGCATAGCGGCGCCGCGCGTCGGTGTCGACCCAGCCCTGGTCGAAGCCCTCCAGCTGGTAGGCGTAGCGGTTGCCTTCGGGGTCGGCATAATGCAGGGCCGCGAATTCGAGGGTGAACACGGTGTCGCGGTGCGACAGCGTCAGGGCGGACTGTTCGTGGAAGTTGGGCGTGGCCCGCGAGCGGTTCAGCACCAGGAAGTCGGTGATCACCACTTCCGGTACATAGGGGTTGTCGCGCACCGCGTCCGGCAGGAAGGAAGTCAGGCCGGTGGTGCCGCCGAACCAGAACTGGCCGTCGCGGCCGCGCATGGCCGCGCCGACGAAATAGGAACCGTCCACCAGGCCGTCCTTCGCGGTGTAGTTCTTGGTGGCGCCGGTGGCGGGATCGACGCGCGTGATGCCGGCCGTCGTGCTGGCCCAGACGAAGCCGTGCTCGTCCTCGATCATCGCCCCGATCGGCAGCGCCTCCGGGCCCTTGTTGAACGGGTAGAAACGGAAACGCACTCCTTCCTTTCCGGCTTCCATCCGGTGCAGGCCGCCGGCGGTGCCGACCCACAGTTCGCCGCGCGCCGACTCCATTAAGTGATAGACGCGCCCGTGGCGCAGGCCGTTCGGGTTGTGCGGGTCGGGGCGATAGTGGGTGAAGCGCCCGCTCGCCGGGTCGTAGCGCTCCAGGCCGGTCTCGGTCCCGATCCAGACGATCCCGCGGCGGTCTTCCAGCGCCGTGAAGCCGTAGTTCTCGCCCAGGCTGCCCGGGTCGTCGGGGTCGTGGCGCCAGGTGCGCACCAGGTCTTTGCCATGCGCCTGCCCCGGCAGCAGCGCGGCCAGGCCGCCGCGCGTGACGATCCACAGCGTGCCGCTGCGGCCGGCGTGGAGCGCCTGCACATAGTTGGCGCCCGGGCTGGCGCCCAGCCCGGTCTGGCCGAAGCGCCTGGCGGCATCAACCCAGGCCAGGCCGGTCGGGGTGCCGATCCAGGTGCGGCCGCGCGCATGCGCCAGCGCGCTCACCACCTCGCCCGGCAGCTCGCCCTGGCCGACGCGCTCGATCCGCCCGCCCGGCCGGGCCATCCGCATCAGGCCGTCGCCGGTGGTGCCGATCCAGACCGCGCCGTCCGGATCCTCGGCGATGGCGCGTACCTTGGCCCGTCCCAGGCCCTCGTTGCCGCCATAGCGCGCGAAACCGCCGCTGGCCAGGTCGGTGCGGCTGACGCCGCCGAACTGGGTGCCGGCCCACAGGGTGCCGGTGCGGTCGACCAGCATCGCGGTGACCTGGTTGTCCGACAGCGTGTGCGGATCGGCCGGGTCGTTGCGGTAGCTGAGGAAGCGCCCGGTCGCCGGGTCCAGCCATTTCAGCCCTTCCAGTTCGGTGCCGACCCACAGGGTGTTGCCGCGGTCGTGGTACAGCGCGTTGATGCGCGACTCTTCCATGCCGAGCTGGCTGCCGATGCGGCGCCGCTGCGGCCGCGCATCGGCCGCGCCGTCGCCCAGGCGCCAGGCTTCCAGCCCGGCCGCGGTGCCGACCCAAAGCGTATCGCGCGGGCCCATCGACAGGGCCAGCACGGTATTGCGCTGCAGGTCTTCCGGGTCGAGGTCATGGTGCTCGAAGCGGTCGGCGCCGGGCACCAGCCGGTCCAGCCCTGCCGCGGTGCCGATCCAGAGGTGGCCGCGGCCATCCAGCGCCAGGGCATTGACGCGGTTGTCGCGCAGGGTGCGCGGATCGGCCGGGTCATGGCGGTAGGCGCGCAGGCGCCCGCTGGCGGGATCGAGGTACTGCAGGCCGTCGCCGGTGGCGAGCCACAGTCCGCCGCCCGGCGCCGGCTGGATCGCCAGCACGGCGCGGTTGCCGGTATACGGAGCGCCGGCGCCGGCGCCGGGCGCCGCGAAGCGCATGAACTTGCCGGTGGCGTGGTCGAACCGGCTCAGGCCGCCCTTGGTGCCGAACCACAGCCTGCCCTCCTCGTCCTCGTAGGACGCGAGCACATAGTTATCGGGAATGCTGGCGGGGTCGTTCGGGTCGTTGCGATGGACCGTGACGCGGTAGCCGTCGAAGCGGTTCAGGCCGGCCTGCGTGCCGAACCACATGAAACCGCGCCGGTCCTGCAGGATGGTCAGCACCGACTGCTGCGACAGCCCCTCCTCGATCGACAGGCGTTCGAAGCGCAGGCTGCGCGGCGCGCCGAAGGCGCTGCCCGCCCACAGGCACAGCATACATAGCGCTACCAGAGCGAGGCGCGCTCCCGGCTTCAAGGCAAACATAGGTGTCTCATCAGGTTCCAACCCGGCTAATCTACCAGAGCGGGTTTGCCTACGGAAAAAAATTGAGGCTTCCGGAAATAACAAGGCGCTGCTATAATGCGTGCCTCGGGCGGCTGTAGCTCAGCTGGATAGAGTACTTGGCTACGAACCAAGGGGTCGTGGGTTCGATTCCTGCCAGCCGCGCCCGAATATGAGGGACCAGATTGAAAGATCTG
>NZ_DKJX01000024.1:0-61464 GCF_002454935.1 Massilia sp. UBA6681 | reverse complement strand
GTGTTCGTCAGCAGCAGAGAAGCGAGATTATGCGGTGTTTTGCGTTTATCGTCAAGCCCCTCTTTTTTCTTTCGCTGTCGTTTCGTTTTGCGAATCGAAGCAGCTCCGGAAGACACGAATCATAGCAAAGGCGGAGGCCGTCGCGCAAGTAGGCAGTGTGAGTTTTTGAGACATTTCAGCCTGCCTTAAGCCGACAATTCTTGCGCGCCTTATTCACGCAGGCTCATCGTTGCGTAATTCGGATCGGCCTTGATCTTCTCTTGCGTGAACGGCAGCACTGGCCACTCCTTGCGCGAGTACACCTGGGTCTGGTCCGCATACCAGGGCGACTTGGGATCGGTCGACTGCCCATAGGTCAGCATCGCCTGCGCCACCGGCCCCTGCTCGTCGAAGCCGACGGTCTGGATATAGCTCTGCCCCCAGTGGGCGCCGACATAGCCGTTGGCGGTCAGGCCTGTGCGCATCGTCAGGGAACTGTAGGTGCCCTCCTGGTTGCCGTTCCCGCCATGCAGCGGGATGCGCACGCCGTTGCGCGGCTCGACCTGAACATCCCCCAGGCGCGCATCAAGCGGGATGCCGAGCGACTGCAGCTTGACGGCCGCGTCCCGCAGCGCCGCCAGCATGGCCGGCATCGCGGCCGGCGCCACGCCATTGGGCGTGTTCACCGGGTCGGCAGGATTGAAGGGATTCGCCCACTTGTTCGGAATGCTCGACGCCACGCTCCAGAATTCGCGGAACAGCACCGCGCCGCGGCTGTCGACATTGGCGCGGCGGTCCCAGGCCTGCAGCACGTTGCAGGCCTGGCGCGACAGCTCGTTGCTCAGGGCCGCGCAGGCGGTCAGCAGTTCGGGCAGCACCAGCTCGGCCGCATACACGCGGTTCGAGAAGGCCAGCGCCTGCATGTCGGCCAGGGTCAGCTTGCTGCGCTGCGCCAGCAGGTCTTCCATTTGCCGGAAGCCGATGCGGGTGCGCAGGGTCTGCTCGACACCGGTGCGTCCATACAGCGGCGAGAAACCCAGCGGCGCCGGGCCCGTCAGCAGTGCTTTCGGGTTGGTCAGCCAATAGCTGTCGTTCGAATTGCCGACGTAGTCGGTGCGCATCATCCACGGCGCCTTCGCCGGCGCGTAGATGCCCGGCGGCGCGCCGGCATCCTGCCCCCAGCCGCAGGCACTCCGCGAACCGTCGAACAGCAGCGCCGCCTGCAGCAGCAGGCAGCCGTTCACGAACTTGTCCGCATTCATGTGCGGCACCACGCTGGCGTCCGCATACAGCGCATTGCCTTCGCGGTCGGCGGCAACCGTGTTCACCCAGGGCAGGCCCACCACCTTGTCGAGCGAATCCTTCAGCGCGCGCACGCTGCCGGCCGTGCCGATGCCCAGCCACTGCTCGAGCATGCGGGTGTTGTAGCGGTTCGGGTCGGCCAGGACGTAGGCGGCGCCGGCGGTCCAGGTCATGCCTGCGGCCGGCCGCACGATCACCGCGCCCTGGTGGCTGAAGTAGAAGGTCTTGCTGCGCCGGCCCACCAGCCCGTCCGGCAGCAGCGCGTCGACGGTGACCGTCTTGGACGTCATCTTGCGGCGCTCGCCGTCATATAGATAGGTGGTGCCGGTCGGGTCGGTGGGATCCAGCGCCAGCCGGAAGGTGGTGAAGTGATAGGCGAAGGTGACGGTGTGGCTCCAGGCGACATCCTTGTTGAAGCCGATGACCACCGCCGGCACGCCGCCGATGATCACGCCCATCGCGTCGTAACGCCCCGGCACGGTCAGGTGGGCCTGGTAGAAGCGGTCGGCGGTGGTCCAGGGGTAGTGCGGATTCCCGAGCAGCAGGCCGCGCCCGTTCGCCGACAGGTCCTTGCCGACGCCCAGCGCATTGCTGCCGAAGCCCTGGCGGTTGAGCTTGTCGAGCTGGGCCACCAGGGTGGAGGCATCGATCTTGCGCGGCGCCGCCTTGGCCAGGCTCACCGTGGCGCCCGGAACGCGGCCCGCGGCGACGAAGTCGCGGGCGAAGGCCTGGCCGGAGGCGTGCAGCGCCTTTTCCGCCACCACCAGATACATGTCGTCGAGCGTGATCGGACGCACCCACTTGGCCTCCGCGCAGGCCGCGGGCAGCTTGCCGGCGTAGTCCTTCAGGTAGCGGTTGTAGCCTTCGACGAAACCTTCGAGCAGCTGGCGCGGTTCGGCCGTGCCGGCGGCGTAGTTGGCGCGCAGCTGTTCGATGTCGAGGTAGCCCTTGAAGAAGAAGTCACTTTCTTCGTTGTTCAGGTCCATGAAGCCGCTGCCGCCGCCGTACTCGTCGCCGGTGCGCTGGCGCGGCCGCGCCTCGCCGCCGAAGAACAGCGAACGCTCGCCGCGCACGGTCAGCACCGAGTCGGCGAACATGCAGACGTTGTCCTGTGCGTAGGCATAGGCCAGCCCATAGGCCAGGCTGCGGTAATCCTCGGCGCGCACATGCGGTATGCCGTGCGTGGTGCGCGCGACCTCGACCTGGATGCGCGCGGCAGTCTGCGGTGGCGGCGGCGGGGCTGCGACATCGTCCTTGTCGCTGCTGCAGGCGCCCAGCGCCAGCATGGTGGCGAGCGCCGCGGCCAGCAGGCGGGGGCGAGGAAAGACAGGGCTTGGCATGGAGAACTTTCTGCGGCCAGCGGCACGCGGCAGAGAATGTTAAAATCACACAGTTGAACTCTAAACAATTTTCTACGCCATGCCTACTGGCGAAAGTGATGGGTTCACACAGAGCGGGAACCTACAGGCGCACTGTTGAAACGATGTGTTGTTATTTCGAGAATATTTCTCTTATGCGAGATAGCGAACAGTGCGCAAGATGCCAAAAGGTAATACTTCGCCCTGTAACTCCCCGAGAGCCGAGGCCTTCGAGGCCCAGGTAACAGACTAATGTTTTAATTGACGAAAAGCAGAACAATGAAAGCATCCAACAAACTCGCCGCACTGATCGCACTGGCCTGCGCAACCATGGTGAACGCCCACGCGGCACCGCAAGAGGCAGCTTCCCAGCAGTCCGCGCAAGCTGATTCGGCCTACGTGAATCTGGACTGGGCCAACAGCGCCTGGTACGCAGGCGTGGGCGCTGGACGCTCGCGCGCCGACATCGACCAGAGCGCGCTGCAGCGTACCCTGAACTCGAACGGCTCGACCCTGAGCAGCTTCAGCACCGATGACCGCGACGTCACCTGGAAGCTGTTCGTCGGCAAGCAACTGAACCGCTACTTCGCCATCGAAGCCGGCTACTTCGAACTGGAAAACTTCGACTTCGAAGCCTGGACCAACCGTGGCAACCTGAACGGTGAAACCAAGTTCCGCGGCGTGAACCTCGACCTGGTGGGCCGCCTGCCGATCACCGAACGCCTGACCTTCCTGGCGCGCGGCGGTGTCCAGTACACCAAGGCCAAGACCCACTTCACCGGCTCCCGCCTGGATGCCGTGACCGTCGCCAACCCGCCGAACGAAGGCCGCCGTCACGGCAAGTACGGCCTGGGCCTGGAGTACGCGCTGAGCGAAAACATGGCACTGCGCGGCGAAGTGGAGCGCTACCGCGTGACCGACGCGGTCCAGAACCGCGGCGACATCGACACCGCCACCGTGAGCCTGGTCTGGAAGTTCGGCCGTCCGGTCAAGGCAGCCTACGTTGCCCCGGCACCGGTCGAGGCAGCACCGGCGCCAGCGCCGGCACCGGCACCGGTCGTCGCACCGGCACCGGCACCGGAACCGGTCCCGACCTCGGAAAAGGTCTCGATCGCGGCTGAAGCCCTGTTCGACTTCGACAAGGCGATCGTCAAGCCGGAAGGCAAGGCGGCACTGGACGAGTTCATGGCGAAGCTGGAAGGCCTGAACACCGAAGTCATGATCGCCGTCGGCCACACCGACTCGGTCGGCACCAACGCCTACAACGAGAAGCTGTCGCTGCGCCGCGCCGAAGCCGTCAAGGCCTACATGGTCTCGAAAGGCCTGGATCCGGCCCGCCTGTACACCGAAGGCAAGGGCGAGACCCAGCCGGTCGCCGACAACGCCACCGCCGAAGGCCGCGCCAAGAACCGCCGCGTGACCATCGAAGTGGTCGGTACCCGTACCGTCACCAAGTAAGCCTTGGCTGAATGACAAAGCGTCCGGCGCAAGCCGGGCGCTTTTCTTTTTTGTGGCGCCGACGCCGCAGGCCCGGTGCCCGCATTCGGTACAATGCGCGGGATGACCATCCTGCTTTCCACGCTCAACGCGCGCTACACCCACGCTTCCCTCGGACTCCGTTACCTGCTGGCCAACATGGGTCCGCTGCAGGCGCAGACGCGCATCCACGAATTCGTCATCGGCGCCAAGACCAGCGACCTGGTCGAACGCATCCTGGCGCACCAGCCGCGTATCCTCGGCCTGGGCGTCTACATCTGGAACGTCGAAGAAACCACCCGGCTGGTGGCGCTGCTCAAGCGCGTCGCGCCGCAGCTGACGATCGTGCTGGGCGGCCCGGAAGTCTCGCACGAGACCGGCGAGCAGGAGATCGTGCGGCTGGCCGACTACGTCGTTACCGGCTGGGGCGACGTCACCTTCCCCAAGCTGTGCGGCGAGATCCTGAACGGCCCCAAGCCGCTGATGAAAGTGCACGCCGGCGTGCAGCCGCCGATGGCGGAGATCGCCCTGCCCTATTCTTTATATAGCGACGAGGACATCGCCCACCGCACCCTGTACGTGGAAGCTTCGCGCGGCTGTCCGTTCAAGTGCGAGTTCTGCCTGTCTTCGCTGGACAAGACCGCCTGGCCCTTCCCCCTGGACGCCTTTTTGGCCGAGATGGAGTCGCTGCATGCACGCGGCGCGCGCCTGTTCAAGTTCGTCGACCGCACCTTCAACCTGAACGTCAAGACCAGCCTGCGCATCATGCAGTTCTTCCTCGATAAACTCGAGGCGAACCCGCAGGATCCGGTCTACGCCCACTTCGAGCTGGTCCCGGACCACCTGCCCGAAGCCCTGAAGGAGACGATCGCCAGGTTCCCGCCCGGCGCGCTGCAGTTCGAGATCGGCATCCAGAGCTTCAACCCCGAGGTACAGGCCCTGGTGAGCCGGCGCCAGGACAATGCCAAGGCCGCCGACAACATCCGCTGGCTGACCGAACACTCGCAGACCCATCTGCACGTGGACCTGATCGCCGGCCTGCCCGGTGAGGACGTGGCCAGCTTCGCGCGCGGATTCGACCAGTTGGTAGGGCTGGGAGCCCAGGAGATCCAGTTCGGCATCCTCAAGCGCCTGCGCGGCACCCCGATCATCCGCCACACCGAGCCTTTCGGCATGGTCTACGATCCCTACCCGCCCTACACCGTGCTGGCGACGAAGCAGGTCGATTTCCCGACCATGCAGCGCCTGGTGCGCTTTGCCCGCTACTGGGACCTGGTGGCCAACTCGGGCCGCTTCGCCAACACCACCCGCGTGCTGCTGGGCGAGGCCCCGTTCGACAACTTCATGGCTTTCTCAAGCTGGATCTACACCAAGACCGATGCGACCCACCGCATCGCGCTCGAGAAGCTGGCCAAGCTGGTGCAGGAATGGCTGCAGCTGCGCGGCATGGCGCGCGAGGAAGCGGCTGCCCTGCTGGCCTCGGACTATGCGGGCAAGCTCGATACCGCCCCGGCGCACAAGCCCATGGCCGCCGCGCCCGAACGCCAGGTTCGCCACCTGGCTGCGTAGCGCACTATGTTAGGAACCGTGTAGCAGCGATAACGATTCTCTTTTACACTGGCGCAATGCAGATTGAAAATGCGCCAATATTAACCATCCAGCATCCAGACCAGGCCTCGGGTACCGGCGCGGCCCCATCTGTCATGGCAAGCGGCGTCTGGCAGGTACATACGCTGTCGCGCAAGGGCGTGCTCAAGGCGATCACCCGCACCCTGAACACGCTCAAGAAGAACAGGCAAAGCCTCGCCTGGGACCTCTCCGGCATCGAGCGCCTCGACCACGTCGGCGCCCAGATGTTCTGGAACGCCTGGGGCAAGCAGCGTCCCGCCAGCCTGAAACTCGATCCGCAGCACGAAGAACTGTTCGGCCGCATCGAGAAGGCCAGCGCCATCAAGCTGCCGCGTCATAAAGTCAGCCCGCTGAACTGGCTGATCGTGCTGGGCGGCGGCATCCTGTCCTTTTTCGAGCACCTGCGCGGCTTCATCAGCCTGATCGGCCAGCTGATCCTGGACTTCGGCCGCTTCATCCGCCGCCCGCAGGCCGGACCCTGGCGCGAGATCTCGGCCAATATCTACCATTCCGGCTTCCAGGCGCTCGGCATCACGGCGATGGTCGGCTTCCTGATCGGGATCGTGCTGTCCTTCCTGTCATCGCAGCAGCTGCGCATGTTCGGCGGCGACATCTACATCGTCAACATCCTGGGCATGGCCGTGATCCGCGAGCTGGGCCCGCTGCTGGCGGCGATCCTGGTGGCGGGCCGCTCCGGCTCCTCGATCACCGCGCAGCTGGGCGTGATGCGCGTGACCGAGGAACTCGACGCCATGCTGGTGATGGGCATCTCGCACGGCCAGCGCCTGATCATGCCCAAGGTGATCGCGCTTGCCATCTCGATGCCGCTGCTGGTGGTCTGGACCGACGCCATGGCGCTGATCGGCGGCATGGTCTCGGCCAAGATCGAGCTGGGCCTGTCGTTCCGCTACTTCATCCAGAAGCTGCCGGACGCGGTGCCGGTGGTGAACTACACGATCGGCCTGCTCAAGGGCTGCGTGTTCGGCATGCTGATCGCGCTGGTGTCGTGTCACTTCGGCCTGCGCATCAAGCCGAACACCGAAAGCCTGGGCCGCGGCACCACCACCGCGGTGGTCACGGCGATCACCGTCGTCATCCTGGCGGACGCGGTGTTCGCCATCATCTTCAACGACGTGGGGTTCTGATGGCAGACACGAACCAGCCCACTAAGCCACGCGAACCGCAGCGCCTGAACAAGCGCCCCGAGGAAGACGTCGGGCCGCCGGTGGTCGAGATCCGCAATCTGTGGACGCGCTTCGGGCGCACCGTGGTGCACCAGGACCTGAACCTCGACATCTATGCGGGCGAGATCCTCACCATCGTCGGCGGCTCCGGCACCGGCAAGACCGTGCTGCTGCGCCAGATGCTGGGCCTGGAGCGCCCCTCGGAAGGCTGCGTGAAGGTGTTCGGCGAGGACATCAGCCAGGCCGAACCGGAACAGCTGCAGCACATGCGCAACCACTGGGGCATGCTGTTCCAGCAGGGCGCGCTGTACTCGGCCCTGAGCGTGTTCGACAACATCGCCTTCCCGATGCGCGAGCTGCGCTCGCTGCCCGAGGACGTGATCCGCGACGCCGTGCTGCTCAAGATGGACATGGTCGGCCTCGGCCCCGAGCACGCCAACAAGATGCCGTCCGACCTGTCGGGCGGGATGGTCAAGCGCGCGGCCCTGGCGCGCGCCCTCGCGCTGGAACCGCGCTTATTGTTCCTGGACGAACCCACGGCGGGCCTCGACCCCGACCTGTCGGATGCCTTCGTGTCGCTGATCCAGACCCTGCACAGCGAACTGAAGCTCACCGTGGTCATGGTCACGCACGACCTCGACACGCTGTTCGCGCTGTCGTCGCGCATCGCGGTGCTGGCAGAGAAGCACGTGCTGGCGGTCGGACCGGCCTGTGACGTGCTGCGCGTCCAGCATCCCTTCATCAAACACTTTTTCCTGGGCCCGCGCGGCCAGCGGGCGCTGGAAGTGCTCGAAGAGCGCCAGGCCCAGAACGATTCGGAGAACTGAATATGGAAAACAGATCGTATGCCCTGATGACAGGCGTCTTCACGATCGCCCTGGTGGTCGCGGCCGTGCTGGCCGGGCTGTGGCTCAACCGCGACCGCACCGAGCTGGTGCCCTACGAGATCGTGACCACCCAGTCGATCCCGGGCCTGAACCCGGAAGCCGCGGTGCGCTACCGCGGCCTGGAAGTGGGGCGCGTGGACCAGATCATCTTCGACCCGCGCGTCACCGGCCAGATCCTGATCAAGCTGTCGGTCGACAAGAGTTCGCCGATCACCACCACCACCTTCGCCTCGCTCGGCTACCAGGGCGTGACCGGCATCGCCTTCATCCAGCTCGACGACGACCGCACCGGCTCGCCGCGCCTGGCGGTACGCGACGACCAGCCGGCCCGCATCCCGCTGCGCCCGGGCCTGCTCGACATCCTGGAAAAGCGCGGCCTGGCCATCCTCGAGAAGACCGAGCAGATCACCGACAGCCTGGCCAAGATGGTCACCGACGAGAACCAGCAGACCATCGTCGGTGCGTTCGACAGCATCGGCAAGGCGGCCGACGCCTATGCCGCCATTCCGCGCAAGCTCGAGCCGACCATCGACCGCCTGCCGGCGCTCACGGCAAAGATCGACCGCAGCCTGAGCTCCTTCGACGCGGCCGCCGCCAGCATCCAGGCCACCGCCGACAACTACGACCAGCTGGCCACGCGCCTGCAGGCCCCCGACGGCCCGCTCGAGCGCCTGAACGGCGCGGTCGGCTCGCTGCAGTCGGCCACCAGCGAACTCGAACTCGAAACCCTGCCGCACGTCGTCCAGATGACCGACGAGGCGCGCGGCGCGCTGCGCGCCGTGAAGCGCACCGCCACCTCGCTGTCCGACCGCCCGCAAAGCATCCTGTTCGGCGCCCCGAGCGCCCAGCCGGGTCCGGGCGAACCGGGCTTCGTGCCACCGACCAAATGAGGACCACCGTGACCGCCACTCCGATCCGCGCCCTGTTCGCCCTTGCCGCCTCGAGCCTCCTCCTCGCGGGCTGCGCCAGCAACAAGATCCAGGAAAGCATGACCTACGACTTCGGTCCGGCAGCGCCGCTGCAGCAGGGGGCGCCGGCCTCCGCACCTGCCAATATCGCCGCGCTGGTGGTGATGGACTTCACCGGCCCGTCGGCCCTGGAGAACGAGCGCATGTTCTACCGCCTGGCCTATGCCGACGCGCTGCAGGCCCGCACCTACGCCCATGCGCGCTGGGCCAACGAGCCGCTGCAGATGCTCACCCAGCGCGTCAAGGCGCGCCTGGCGCAGTCGGGCATGAAGGTGCTGTCGGCCACCGACGCCTCCACCGGGGTGCCGCTGCTGCGCGTGGAAGTGGACGACTTCGTCCACGCGTTTTCCGGCGTGAGCCAGAGCGAAGGCCAGATCACCCTGCGCGCCTCGCTGTTCAACGACCACCGCCTGCTCGACCAGCGCACGTTCACGCGCACGACGCCGGCCCCGAGCGCCGATGCGCCGGGCGGCGCGCGCGCCCTGGCGGCCAGCACCGACGCCGTCGCAAGCGACATCCTGGCCTGGCTGGCGACGGTCGATACCCGAAAACGATGACCAAGCCTACCGTCGCCGTCGAGCAGCGCGAACGCCCGCGCGAAGGACGCGGCTCGCCGATCGCACGCGCGGCGCTGCTGGCCTACCTGCTCTTGATCATCTACGCCAGCTGGTACCCGTTCACGGGCTGGCGCAACAGCGGGGTGCCGGTATTCACCTTCCTCAATACGGTCATGCCACGCTACTGGACCGGCTTCGACGTCGGCGTCAATATCGTCGGCTACATGCCGCTCGGGGTGCTGCTGGTGCTGTCGGTCTACCCGCGCGTGCGCGGCATCTGGGCGGTGCTGCTGGCGGCGCTTGCCGGCATCCTGGTGACGCTCACGATGGAAACGGTGCAGAACTTCCTGCCCAGCCGCGTGCCGTCCAACCTCGACCTGATCACCAATGCCGGCGGCTGCCTGGCCGGCGCGCTGCTCGGCGCCTGGTGGGCGCCCGGCCTGCTCGACCGCAGCCGCCTGTTCCAGCTGCGGCGCCGCTGGTTCGCGCCCTACGCCAGCCAGGGCCTGGTGCTGGTGGCCCTGTGGCCGCTGGCGCAGATCTACCCGCAAAGCTACCTGTTCGGCCACGGCCAGGTGCTGCCCATCCTCTCGGAATGGCTGTCGCGCTGGTTCGATACCGACATCGACCTGGTCAACATGCTGCGTCCGGGCGAAGCGATGAGCGTGGAGCAGTACTGGCTCTCGGAGACCATCATCACGGCTTGCGGCATGACCGGCGCCGTCCTGACGCTCATGTGCCTGGTGCGCCGCAGCGCGCCGCGCTTCCTGCTGATGGTGGTGTTCCTGGCCTCGGCCCTCCTGGTGAAGGCGCTGGCGAGCTCGCTGCTGTTCCGACCCGATAACGCGTTTGTCTGGGTGACGCCCGGCGCGGAAGGCGGTTTCATCATCGGCATCATCATGCTCACCGGCCTGGTGTTCGCGCCGCAGGTGGCGCAGCGCCGGCTGGCGGTGGTCACGCTGGTGCTGAGCCTCATCGTGGTCAATACGGTGCCGGTCAACCCGTACTTCGTCTCCACCCTGCAGGGCTGGGTGCAGGGGAAGTTCCTGAACTTTAACGGCGCGGCCCAGTTCCTCGCCTTGACCTGGCCCTTCCTGGCGCTGTGGTTCCTGCTGCTGCCCTCGCACCGGCTGAATCGCCCGGAGCCGCGGCCCGGGGCGGCGGACGGGGAGTCTTGAACATTTGCCGTATCATGAGGGCTGGCGACCATCTATGACGAGAACGACATGAGCGACACCAACGACGCACCCTTCTACAAGCACCACGTCTTCTTCTGCATGAACGAGCGCGACGGCAAGGATGCCCGCCAGAGCTGCGGCAAGTGCGGCGCCGAGAAGGCGCAGAAGCACGCCAAGAAACGCATCAAGGAACTCGGCCTGAACGGCCAGGGCAAGGTGCGCGTCAACCAGTCCGGCTGCCTCGACCGCTGCGAGGAAGGCCCGGTGCTCGTGGTCTACCCGGAAGGCACCTGGTACACCTACGTGGACAACGCCGACATCGACGACATCATCGACACCCACCTGGTGGGCGGCAAGGTCGTCGAACGCCTGAAAATCTGATCACCCCTGCAAGCGCTTTGGATTAATGAACAAGTATTCGCACAAGTTTACCCTCGACGGCCACGCCGGCAAGATGCAATGCATCCTCGACCTGCCGGAAGGCCAGCCGCGCGGCATCGCCCTGGTGGCGCACCCGCACCCGCTGTACGGCGGCACCATGGAGAACAAGGTGGCCCAGACGCTGGCGCGCACCTTCGTCACCCTCGGCTACGCCACCGCGCGCTTCAACTTCCGCGGCGTGGGCGAGTCGGAAGGCGTGCACGACGACGGCCGCGGCGAGGTGGACGACATGGACGTCATGTACAAGCACATGACCGAACAGTACCCGGGCCTGCCGGTGACCCTGTCCGGTTTCTCCTTCGGCACCTTCGTGCAGGCCCAGTTCCAGCAGCGCCTGATCGCAGAGGGCCGCCCGGCCGAGCGCCTGGTGCTGGTCGGCACCGCGGCCGGCAAGTGGCCGATGCCGCCGGTTCCGGCGGACACCATCCTGATCCACGGCGAACTTGACGATACGATCACGCTGCAGGAAGTGTTCGACTGGGCGCGCCCGCTCGACATCCCGGTGACCGTGATCCCGGGCGCCGACCACTTTTTCCACCGCAAGCTCGGTCACATTAAGAATCTTGTCGTCGAAATGTGGCGATGACGTGACATTTGACGCTGTCGCTGTGCAATAATTAGTCCCTTCTTTCGAGGCAATACTCTCGGGTGTTGCCTTGCGCACTTCTGCATTAGCATTTTTTTACAGCGAACACTCCCATGAAAAAACTGTTAGCGGCCGTGGCCGCCAGCCTGCTGATGGCTTCGGCCAGTGCACAGACCGTGCCCGCGCCGACCGTCGCAGCCAAGTCGTGGCTGCTGCTCGACGCGACGAGTGGCCAAGTCATCGCAGCCCAAGACCCCGACGCACGCATCGAACCGGCTTCGCTCACCAAGGTGATGACCGCCTACGTGACCTTTGCCGCGCTGCGCGACAAGCGCCTGACCCTGGACACCATGGTCAACGTCTCGGTGCGTGCCTGGAAAGTCGACGCGAGCAGCTCGAAGATGTTCATCGATCCGAAGGTCCCGGTGTCGGTCAACGACCTGCTGCACGGCCTGATGATCCAGTCGGGTAACGACGCCGCGGTGGCCCTGGCCGAAGCCGTGGCCGGCGACGAAGGCACCTTCGTGACCCTGATGAACCGCGAGTCCGAGCGCCTGGGCATGAAGAACACCCGCTGGGCCAACCCGCACGGCCTGCCGGACGCGAACAACTACTCGACCGCGCGCGACCTGTCGGTCATGGCCTCGAGCGTGATCCGCGACTTCCCCGAGTTCTACAAGATCGACTCGATCAAGCAGTTCACCTACAACAAGATCACGCAGCAGAACCGCAACCGCCTGCTGTGGCTGGACCCGTCCGTGGACGGCATGAAGACCGGCCATACCGCGTCCTCGGGCTACAGCATGATCGCCTCGGCGCGCCGCCCGAACGGCAACGCCGGCGAGCGCCGCCTGATCTCGGTGGTGCTGGGCACCAGCTCGGATTCGGTGCGCACCCAGGAAAGCCAGAAGCTGCTGAACTGGGGCTTCCAGAACTTCGACACGGTCAAGCTGTACTCGAAGGGCCAGGCCGTATCGACCGTGCCGGTTTGGAAAGGTTCGGAATCGAACGTGAAGCTCGGCTTCACCCGCGACGTGCTGGTGACCGTGCCGAAGGGCGTGGCGGGCAAGATGAAACCGGTCCTGGAGCGCAAGGACCCGCTGGTCGCCCCGCTGGCGCGCAATTCGCAGGTCGGCACCCTCAAGATGATGGTCGACGGCAAGCCGCTGATCGCGCTGCCGGTGGTGGCGCTGGACGAGGTGCAGGAAGCCAGCATCTTCGGCCGCGCCTGGGACTCGATGCGCCTGTGGATGCAGTGATCCTCGCCTGAGCCCATCCGAACAGCCCGTCCGTGCGCAAGCCGGGCGGGCTTTTTGTTTGGCCGCACCGCTATAATCGTGCCATCCTGTTCACACGAAAGCGCACGATGACCCACCCGCTCCCCGCCGACCTGCACTGCCCTCGCATCGCTACCCGTGAGGGTGGGCTCGCACTGTCCCGCATCGTGGCCGGCATGTGGCGCATGAACGACTGGGGCATGTCGGTCCAGCAGCGCGTGGCCTTCATCGAGCAGTGCATCGAACTGGGCGTCACCTCCTTCGACCACGCCGACATCTACGGCAACTACGGCGTCGAAGGCACGTTCGGCGAAGCCCTGCGCGCCCAGCCTTCGCTGCGCGAGCGCATCGAGCTGGTGAGCAAGTGCGGCATCAAGCTGGTCTCCGAAAAACGCCCGCAGCACGGCATCCAGCACTACGACACCACGGCCGCCCACATCGTCGCCTCCGCCGAGGAATCGCTGCGCCTGCTGGGCACCGATCGCCTCGACCTGCTGCTGATCCACCGCCCCGACCCGCTGATGGACTTCGACGAGGTCGCCGACGCCTTCACCCGCCTGCAGCAGGCCGGCAAGGTGCGCCACGTGGGCGTGTCGAACTTCACGCGCCACCAGTTCGAATGCCTGAACCGCCGCGTGCCGCTCGCCACCAACCAGGTCGAGTTCTCGCCGATGTTCGTCGCGCCGATGTTCGACGAGATCTTCGACGGCCTGCAGGACCTGGGCATCGCGCCGATGGTCTGGTCGCCGCTGGGCGGCGGGCGCCTGTTCACCTCAGGCGACGCACGCGCGGTGGAGGTCCGCTCGGTCATCCAGGAGATTGCGGAGCGCATGGCACAGCCTTTTGCCAGCGTGCTGTTCGCCTGGATCATGCAGCTGCCGAGCCGCCCGATCCCGCTCACCGGCACCGGGCGCTTCGAGGCGATCCGCGAAGCGGTGGCGGCTACCTCCTTCCAGCTCGAACGCGGCGACTGGTTCCGCATCCTGCGCGCGGCGCGCGGGCACGAAGTGGCATAAGGCCAAAGGCAGGCGACGATGGCCGAGAGCCCGCTGAAGATCGTCGAGGGCAGCGCCCTCACCGCGCAGCAGAAGAAGGACCTGCTGAACCGGCTGGCGCGCATCGAAGGCCAGCTGCGCGGGGTGCAGAAGCTGATCGCGCTGGCCGCGGAGCCGTCGGACGTCGACGCCGTGGCCCAGCAGATGGCGGCGGCGCGCAAGGCGCTCGACCGCTCCTTCGTGCAGCTGCTGGCGGGGTCGATCCAGACCCAGGCCGGCAACGCCGCCGACCTCGACGAAGCGCAGGCACGCGCCGCCCACCTTGCGGCGATGCTCGATAAATTCGCCTGATCAGTCTTCGTAGACCAGAGGAGGCGCAATGCCGCGCCACCCCATGCGCCAGGCGATGTTCAGCAGCAGGGTCGCGGACACGTACAGCAGGAAGAACAGCACGAAGAAGCGCGTCTGCAGGACCGCCAGCAGCACGGCGCACACCGCCAGCAGCACCAGCATCACCTTGCCGCGCGGATGCTTCGAGCTCGGGAAGCGGATGGTCGACACCATCAGCGTGCCGACCGCGATCATCAGCGCGATGATGGCGAAGCACTGCGCCATGGTGGTCGCGGGATCGGGCCAGGCCACCACCACCGAGGCCACGCAGGCCGCGCCGGCGGTGATCGGCATGCCGACGAAATAGCGCGGGTCGGTGCGGCCGACCATGACGTTGAAACGCGCCAGGCGCAGTGCGCCGCAGGTGACGAACACGAAGCAGGCCAGGCCGCCCATGCGCACCAGGGTCGGGTGCGCGGCGCCCATCTGGGCAAACCCGTAGCAATACAGCAGGAGCCCCGGGGCGCAGCCGAAGTTCATCACGTCGGCGATCGAATCGAGCTGCACGCCGAAGCTGGACTGGGTCTTGGTGAGACGGGCGACGAAACCGTCGAGGGCGTCGAACACGCCGGCCAGCACCAGCAGGATCGCCGCCAGTCGATAGTCGGCGGGGGAGCCGATGTGCGCATTGTCCACCGAGATCACGATGCTGCCGAAGCCGCAGGCGATCGACAGCAGGGTCACGAAACTGGGCAGGGCGAACTTGGCGCGCGCGAGGCGCTGCCGGCTGGTGGGCTTGGTCGACAATTGATGACTCGGCAATGAGATCGATAGCATATTCTACAGGGGAGTGAAATAAGCTGGACGTCGCGCAACGCCACGGGCGTCGTCTGCCTCTCTTTTGCTCTAGAATGTGATGTCGTTCCCCAGTATTGACAGGAGTTGCAACATGAGCTACGTGCCTCGCTGGCGTTCCCTCATCGCCGGACTGGTGGCCGCTTCGACCCTGGTCGCGTGCGGCGGCGGAGGCGGCGGCACGGACGCCGTGGCGACCCCGGTCGGCACGACACCTCCGGCCACCATCGTGCCGGATACCGCGGCGCCCACCGCGACCGGCAGCATCGCCGTCGATGGCCGCAACTGGATCAATTACCGCCGCACCCAGCTGGGCGTGCCGGTCGTGACCGAGAATGTGTTGATCAACAATGCGGCGCTGGGCCACTCCGAATACCTGCGCACCAACCGCGTGATGAGCCACGACCAGGCCGCGGGCAAGCCTGGCTTCACCGGCGCCACCCTGAAGGACCGCCTGAACGCGGCCGGCTACACCATTCCGGCCAACGGCTACGCCTATGGCGAAGTGATCTCCGGCGTCACCAACGGCACCGGTTTCTTCATGGCCGAAGAGCTGGTCACCGCGATCTACCACCGCTTCGTGATGTTCGAGCCGAAGTTCCGCGAGATCGGCACCGGCGCTGCCACCTCCTCCAGTGGCTACAGCTACTTCACCGCCGACTTCGCGAGCCGCGGCGGCTTCGGTCCCGGCATCGCCGCCAATGCCGTCGTCACCTGGCCGTTCAACGGCCAGACCGGCGTGGTGCCGAACTTCATGAGCGATACCGAAGAACCGGATCCGGTCCCGGACCGCAACGAGGTGGGCTACCCGATCAGCGTGCACGCGAACATCGACGCCCCGCTGACGATGCAGACCTTCACGGTGCGCCCGCGCGGCGGCGCCAACCTGCAGGTACTGATCGTGAACTCATCCAGCACCGCCTCGCAGCGCACCGCCGTTGCGATCATTCCGCTGGCGCGGCTGGCGGCGGCCACCACCTACGACGTCAGCTTCTCCGGCACGGTGAACGGCAGCCCGGTGAGCCGCGACTGGTCGTTTACTACCCGGTGAGCCTGTCCTCCTCCCCGGCCGGACCGGGCTCGCCGCCGGCGCCCGCACAGGTGTCCATGGCGGCGCTCGACTGCGCCGCCGGCCTCGACCGGATGATGGGCGACGAGGCCATGTACCTGCGCGTCCTCACCCGCTTCCATTCCGACTACGCCGACACCGCTCTGCGCCTGCGCGCCGCGCTGGCCGGCGGCGACGCCATGCTGGCGCACCGCATCGCCCACACGCTGAAAGGCGCGGCCGCGATGGTCGAGGCGCGCGGCCTGCGTGCGCTGGCGCTGGAGGTCGAACAGGTGCTGCGTGCCGGCGCGCCGGCCGATGCGCTGCTGCTCGACCGGCTGGACGCGGAACTGGCGCGGGTGATCGCGGAAGTGGCGCTGCTGCTTGCGCCGGCCGCCGGCATCCCGGCATCAGGCGAGGCGGCGCTGGCGGAGGCCGACCTGGCAAACCTGCGCGGCCTGCTCGATCTCGGCGACAGCGGCGCCCAGGATCTCATGGCGGAGAAGCGCGCCGGACTGCGCGCATGCCTGGGCGCGGCGCGCATGGCGCAACTGGAGTCGGCGGTGGCGGCCTTCGATTACGAACGGGCGCTCTCGGTGCTGGATGCCCTGTGAGGGCGCCGGCCGGGAGCGCCTAGCGTGTGAATTCCGCTTCCTCGTCGAAGGAAGCAGCGCAGCTCTTGCCGCAGAAACGGCGCACGCTGTCGAGCGGTTTCTCGCAATACCAGCATGAGCCTTTCGCAGGCAGGCTCGCTCGCGCGGGCATCCCTGGGGTAGCTACGGCGACCGCGGCCAGGGCCGGCTCGGCGGCCAGCCCATTGTCCGAAAAGCTTTCCTGTGTCGTTTCCAAGATCCACCCCCTACACGACAGACTGAAGTCCAACCAAGATTACTTCAGCAGAACATCGTGCCCATGAGAAACCTCAAGCGCGGACCGCGGCAAGGTCGCGCCACGGCAGTTCAGTGCAATTCCATCCGTCCCAGTGTGCGCCGAATGGACTGGCTCTGCAATCCTCACATGCCGATTAGGCTTGCGCACAACACACCTACAAGGACTTGCGCTCCTGCGCGCAAAAATAATAGCGTATTGCTAATTTTTTGTACGCACATACTCATATGCGTGGCGGAAATGCGACTTGGCGTGCGCTTAGCGCTGATTCGCGGGTTCCAGCGTTACCAGCAGACCAGAACGTGTGGTTTCGATCCGGGTCGGAATGAACTGGACGCCGGCATAGCGCAGGTCCTGCGGGTCGAAGGTGTAGACCGGCGTGTCGCGCACGACGGTATCGATGAGGGTGCTGGCGATGCGCGCAATCTGGCGCTCGGCCTCGGGGTTGGCGCCGATGGTCACGCGGTCGACGCGCGGTTCGGCCATCATCACGGCGGGGCGGCCCGGGTCGACATAGAGCCGGCCCGAGAAGGCCAGGCTGCCGCTCCAGGTGTCGCGCGCGAACGGCGGCGATACCGAGGCTTCCAGCGCCAGCGCGACCCGATCAAGCTCAGGCTGGATCGCCAGCTGCGGGCGCTGCAGGCGGATGTCGAACAGGCCCATCAGGGGATGGCTGAGCGGGAAGCGGCGCTCGAGGCCGGCCTGCAGCTTGTGCAGGGGGATTTCGACCGTGCGCGGGCCGGTCAGGCTGGCGCAGGAAGACAGCAGGGCGCAGGCGGCAAACAGCAGCCCTCCCCGCACGAACCGCCGCCGCTTGCTGCCGTCAATGTTTGTCATCAATCCTGCCCTCCTGTCCTGTCTGTCAGGCGAAGCCTAGCATGCGGCAATCCGGAGTGCAGTGACGATACGCGGCGTCCTCTTACTTCCCGATACAGAAGCGGCTGAAGATCACCCCCAGCAAATCATCCGGCGTGAACTGCCCGGTGATGCTGGACAGCTGGTCCTGCGCCAGGCGCAGCTCCTCGGCGAACAGGTCGAGCGACTGGTCGTCCTGCAGCGCGTGCTGGCGCGCCAGTTCGAGGTGCTTGCGGGCGGCGCGCAGCGCGATCAGGTGGCGTTCGCGCGCCAGGTACAGCGACTCGCCGGTCTGCTGCCAGCCGGCGATGCGCAGCAGTTCGGCGCGCAGCAGGTCGATCCCCAGCTTCTCGTGCGCCGACAGGTACAGGTGGGTGGCGTCGGGAGACACGTCCATCGAGGGCTTGTGGCCGGACAGGTCGATCTTGTTCCAGATGCGCACCACCGGCACGCCGGCCGGGAAAGCGGCCACGATCTTTTCGTCTTCCGCGCTCGGGCCCAGGTTGGCGTCCAGCAGGTGCAGGATCACGTCGGCCTTGCCGACCTCTCCCCAGGTGCGCTCGATGCCGATGCGTTCCACCACGTCGATGTCGTCGAGGGTGCGGATGCCGGCGGTGTCGATGATGTTGAGCGGGATGCCTTCGATCTGGATGGTCTCGGTGACCTTGTCGCGCGTGGTGCCGGCGATCGGGGTGACGATCGCGACGTCGGCGCCGGCCAGGGCGTTCAGCAGCGAGGACTTGCCGACGTTCGGCTGGCCCACCAGCACCACGTTCAGGCCTTCGCGCAGCAATGCGCCCTGCGCCGCCTGGCGGAACACGTTTTCCAGCGCCTCGACGATGCCGGCCAGCTGGCCGCGCGCGTTCGATTTTTCGAGGAAGTCGATTTCTTCTTCCGGGAAGTCCAGGGTCGCCTCGACCAGCATGCGCAGATTGATGGTCTGGTCGACCAGCTGGTGCACCACCTGGGAAAAAGCGCCCGACAGCGACTGCGAGGCGGACTTCGCCGCGGCTTCGGTGGAGGCGTCGATCAGGTCGGCCACCGCCTCGGCCTGGGCGAGGTCGAGCTTGTCGTTCAGGAAGGCGCGGCGGGTGAACTCGCCCGGCTCGGCCAGGCGCAGGCCGTGTCCGGCGCCGGCTTCGAGCACGCGGGCCAGCAGCATCTGCAGCACGACCGGGCCGCCATGGCCCTGCAGTTCGAGCACGTCTTCGCCGGTATAGGAATGCGGGCCTTTGAAGTACAGGGCCAGGCCCTCGTCGATCACGTCGCCGTTGGCGGCCTTGAACGGAATGTAGGTGGCGTGGCGCGGATTGAGCTTCACACCGGGGAACAAGGCGTCGATCAGGGCCTGCAGCGACTTGCCGGAGGCGCGCACGACGCCGATGCCGCCGCGGCCGGGGGCGGTGGCGATGGCGGCGATGGGGGAGGTGTCGAGTTTCATGGAGGGGATTGTAAGGGATACGGAAAAGAAAAAGCCCGCGCAAGCGCGGGCTTTCCACTGAAACCAGGCCGCTTACTTCGCCGCGCCGGTCTCGAACTTCTTGGTGATGACCCACTGCTGCGCGATCGACAGGATGTTGTTGACCACCCAGTACAGCACCAGTCCCGACGGGAAGAAGAAGAACACCACCGAGAATGCCAGCGGCATGAACAGCATCATCTTGGCCTGCACCGGGTCGGTCGGCTGCGGGTTCAGCTTGGTGGTGATGTACATCGACACCGCGTAGATGATCGGCAGGATGAAGTACGGGTCCGGGCGGGTCAGGTCGTCGATCCACAGGATCCACGGCGCGCCGCGCATCTCGACCGATGCCTGCAGCACCCAGTACAGGGCGAAGAAGACCGGCATCTGCACCAGGATCGGCAGGCAGCCGCCCAGCGGGTTGATCTTCTCGGTCTTGTACAGCTCCATGGTGGCCTGCTGCATCTTCTGCGGGTCGTTCTTGTAGCGCTCGCGGATCGCCTGCATCTTCGGCGTCACCACGCGCATCTTGGCCATGCTGCGGTAGCCGGCCGCCGACAGCGGGAAGAAGGCCAGCTTGATCAGCACGGTCAGCGCGACGATGGTCCAGCCCCAGTTACCCAGCAGCGAGTGCAGGTGGGTCATCACCCAGAAGATCGGCTTGGCGATGATGGTCAGCATGCCGTAGTCCTTGACCAGTTCGAGGCCAGGAGCGATGGTTTCCAGGGTCTGCTCGTCCTGCGGGCCCGAGTACAGGCGGGTGTCGTTCGACACGGTCGCGCCCGGCGCCACGGTGCCCAGCGGCTGGATGGTGCCGATGGCGTACAGGTTGGTCGCGATCTTCTTGGTGAAGATCTCGCGCTGCGCCTTGTCGGCCGGGATGAAGGCCGAGACGAAGAAGTGCTGCGAGATCGCGACCCAGCCGTTGTTGGCCTTGGTGGCGTGATCGGCCTTGCCCTTCTCGATGTCCTCGAAGGTCAGCTTCTGGTACTTGTCTTCCTCGGTGTACAGGGTCGGGCCGGTGTAGCTCGGCATGAACCAGGAATCGGTCGCCGGCTTGTTGCCGTCGTGCTGCAGCTGCAGGTACAGCGACGGCTGCACCGGCGCGGCGGTCAGGTTGGTGACGTCATGGCGGATGCCGATGACGTAGTCGCCCTTGCGGAAGGTGAAGGTCTTGGTCAGGCGCACGCCGCCCTGCTCCGCGTCCATCACCAGCTGCACGGTGCCGTCGGCGCCGCGCGTGAGCGGACGGGCCACGAACGGGGTCGCGTGGTTCGGCATCACGCCGGCCGGGGTCGAGCCGACCAGGCCGGTCTGACCCAGGTAGACGCTGTTGCCGCCCACGTTGAACAGCACCTTGTTCTTGGTCTTGTCGATTTCGTCGGCGAACTTCAGCAGCTCGAGGCGCTTGATGACGCCGCCGAGGGTGTCGATGTCGGCCTTCACCACGTCGGTGGTGATGGTGATGCGCTGGGTCGACGGCGCAGCTGCGGCCGGAGCGGCGCCCGGGACGCCGGCCGGCACGGCAGTGGCGCCCGGCTGCGGGGCGGCCGGCACGTCGCTCGGCTTGGTTTGCTGCTGCGCCACCTGGGCGGTCGGCGGCGCCGGCGAGAACAGCGACTGTTTACCGTTGGCCACCATCCAGTTGTTCCAGAGAACAATCAGGGAAATGGCGAACACGATCCACAGGACGGTACGTTTATTGAGTTCCATTGGAGTCTAGTCAGGAGTGGTTACAACCGCGAGCGGCTGGTGGAGGTTGCTGGTCCTTGCCCTCGCGCGCCGGCGGGACGAAGTCGACGCCGCCCGGATTCCACGGATGGCAGCGGCACACGCGGCGCGCGGCCAGCAGCGAGCCGCGGGCGGCGCCGTGCACGCGCAGCGCCTCGATCGCGTAATTGGAGCAGGTCGGGTAAAAACGGCACTTCTGCCCGAGCAACGGGGACAGCAGCAGCTGGTAGCCGCGAAGGAACCAGACCAGCAGCGTCTTCATGATGTCGGCGAGGGCGCCGGACGGCGCGGGCGCTGGGAGGCGAACAGGCGGGTGAGCTCGGCGCGCAGCTCGGCCTTCAGGGCGCGCGTGGTGGCCGGCCCGTCCTTGCTATTGACCGGCCGCGACAGGCGCACGATGCAGTCGAAGGGCTGCAGCTGGCTGGTGCGGAACAGCTCGCGCGTGACGCGCTTGATCGTATTGCGGGTGACGGCGCGCGGCGCGAAACGCTTGGCCGCAACGACGCCCAGCCGCGCATGCGGCAGCTTGTTGGGTCGGGTGTAGAGCACGAAATGCGCGGATTTTTGCGCCGGGCGCAAACGAAAAACGGATGAAAACTCATCCGTTTTAACGATACGCCGAACGCGCGCGAAGTCGTGCGAACCTTCGCCTGTCATCACCGACCGCGTCGATCTGGTCTAAAAAACTTAGACAGCCAGGCGCTTGCGGCCCTTGGCGCGGCGTGCGTTCAGGACTTGACGGCCACCACGGGTAGCCATACGTGCGCGGAAGCCGTGCGTGCGCTTGCGACGGACGACGGAAGGTTGGTAAGTACGTTTCATGGTGGTCTCGCTTAAAGCAAAAGTAAGTGCAAAATCGGGTCTGACGTCGTGTCAGGATTCGTCGCCAATGACAGTTCGCAGATGGTTAAGCCAGCGTCACGCCACAGCAGATACTCGTTTCGCCCGGGCAGCCGCCTGCTGAATTGTCAGCTTGATATGGCGCACGGACGGGGAACCCTGAATTAGACATGATTTCCAGTCCAGCTGTCAAGGCGACCGTTGTTTCCTGATGAGTCTTGCAAACTGTGTCATGCTTGAAAATTCTGGGCCCAACCTGTGGATAACTTCGGCCGAGACAGGTAAAATAGCGTGTTACGTATCAATTAGCGAAGTATGGAAAACTTTTGGCAGACCTGTTCCGCGCAGCTGGAACTCGAGCTGACGCCGCAGCAATACAGTGCGTGGATCAAATCGCTGGTCGTCCTCGATTACGAGGATGGCAAGCTGCGCATCGCCGCGCCGAACCGGTTCAAGCTCGACTGGGTCAAGACCCAGTTCGCCACGCGCATTACCGAACTCGCCTGCCAGTACTGGGAAGCGCCGGTGGAGGTGCAGTTCGTGCTCGACCCGAAGAACAGCCCGGCCAGGAAGCCGGCGGGTCCTGCCACTGCTGCCGGCGACGGCAGCGCGGCCGGCAATGGCGCCCCGCGCCCTGCCGACCCGGCGCCGAGCCAGGGCAACGTGAACATCGCCAACTCGCCCAAGCGCGAGCAGAGCCGCATCAACACCGACCTGACCTTCGACAGCTTCGTCACCGGTAAGGCCAACCAGCTGGCGCGCGCCGCCGCGATCCAGGTCGCCAACAACCCGGGCGTGTCGTACAACCCGCTGTTCTTCTACGGCGGCGTGGGCCTCGGTAAGACCCACCTGATCCATGCGATCGGCAACCAGGTCATGGCCGACAACCCGAACGCGCGCATCCGCTACATCCACGCCGAGCAGTACGTGCGCGACGTCGTCACCGCCTATCAACGCAAGGGCTTCGACGACTTCAAGCACTACTACCATTCGCTCGACATGCTGCTGATCGACGATATCCAGTTCTTCGGCGGCAAGAGCCGCACGCAGGAAGAGTTCTTCTATGCGTTCGAAGCGCTCATCGCGGCCAAGAAGCAGATCATCATCACCTCGGATACCTATCCGAAGGAGATCACGGGCATGGACGACCGCCTGATCTCGCGCTTCGACTCCGGCCTGACGGTGGCGATCGAGCCGCCGGAACTGGAAATGCGCGTGGCGATCCTGCTGAAGAAGGCGCAGTCCGAGAACGTGACCCTGTCGGACGACGTCGCCTTCTTCGTGGCCAAGCACCTGCGCTCCAACGTGCGCGAGCTGGAAGGCGCGCTGCGCAAGATCCTGGCCTATTCGCGCTTCCACGGCAAGGACATCACCATCGACGTGGTGAAGGAAGCCCTCAAGGATCTGCTGTCGGTGCAGAACCGCCAGATCTCGGTGGAGAACATCCAGAAGACAGTGGCGGACTTCTTCAACATCAAGGTGGCGGACATGTACTCCAAGCGCCGCCCGGCGAACATCGCCCGTCCGCGCCAGATCGCCATGTACCTGGCCAAGGAACTGACCCAGAAGAGCCTGCCGGAAATCGGCGAGCTGTTCGGCGGCCGCGACCACACCACCGTGCTGCACGCGGTGCGCAAGATCGCCCAGGACCGCCAGAAGAACGCCGAGTGCAACCACGAGCTGCACGTGCTGGAGCAAACCTTGAAAGGCTGATTTTGTAGGGTGGGCGGGTCTCCCGCCTACGCGTTCAGCAAGCAGGTGATTAGATGCGGTGCGATTGTTCACGGAATAGTTGACCGCGTGGGCGTTTGTAATTCCGGGCATTGCCCGAAATTACCCCGCCCACCCTACGAAAAACGGTCGCCGCCCCAATATTCGGAGAGGTTTGTGTTATCTCCCGGCAATTGGCAAAATAGTGTTAGAGCAATAAATAATTAATACTTAACTGAGGATATCTATGCAACTGGTCAAAACCACCCGAGACACGCTTCTCCGGCCACTGCAGATCGTGAGCGGTATTGTCGAGCGTCGGCACACCATGCCGATTCTGGCCAATATCCTCATTCGCAAGGAGGGCGAAAGCGTCTCGTTCCTCTCGACCGACACCGAAGTCCAGATCACCACGCTCGCCAACATCGGTTCGGGCGACGACGTGACCGGCACCACGGTGGCGGCGCGCAAGCTGCTGGACATCCTGCGCGCCCTGCCGGAGTCGGGCGACGTCACCATGACCCTGCAGAACAAGCGCCTGGCCGTCCAGAGCGGCAAGTCGCGCTTCGCCCTGCAGACCCTGGCCGCGGAAGAGTTCCCGACCGTGTCGGTGGCCGACAGCTACAACGCCAGCGTCACCCTGCCGCAGAAGACGCTGAAGCACCTGTTCAACATGGTGCACTTCGCGATGGCCCAGCAGGACATCCGCTACTACCTGAACGGCCTGCTGCTGGTGCTGGACGGGAATAACATCATCGCCGTGGCGACCGACGGCCACCGCCTGGCCTTCTGCCAGGTGGCCACCGAACAGGCCTTCGAGCGCCAGGAAGTGATCATCCCGCGCAAGACCATCATCGAACTGCAGCGCCTGCTGGAAGAAAGCGATGAGGAAGTGCGCCTGGATATCGCCGCCTCGCAGGTCAAGCTGACCTTCGCCGACATCGAGCTGGTCTCGAAACTGGTCGAGGGCAAGTTCCCTGACTACACCCGCGTGATCCCGAAGGGTTACAAGAACGAGTTCACGATCGGCCGTGACGAGCTGCTGCGTTCGCTGCAGCGCGCCGCGATCATGACCAGCGACAAGTTCAAGGGCGTGCGCTGCATCATCGAGCCGGGCGTCATGAAGATCAGCTCGACCAACGCCGACCAGGAAGAAGCGGTCGAAGAACTCGAGATCGACTACGGTGGCGACACCATCGACATCGGTTTCAACGTGACCTACCTGCTCGACGTGCTGAACAACCTGAAGTGCGACCAGGTGAACATCGCGCTGGGCGATTCGAACTCGTCGGCGCTGATCTCGATTCCCGACAATGGCGACTTCAAGTATGTCGTCATGCCGATGCGGATTTGATCAGTCAGCAAATCGTTGGCCCGCGATTAAGGAAGTAGCCTTAACCCGTCGTTCCGGCGCAGGCCGGAACCCAAGTTTGCGTGAACACTGGCGAACTTGGATCCCGGCCTGCGCCGGGATGACGATTCAAGCTGCAGCTCTTAAAAGAATGCAGCCTTGAATCACCCGTTTTATAGAAAGCAGTCCATGTCCGAGAATACCCAACCAGAAATGACTCCCGCCGCCAAGGCGGACGAATACGGCGCGTCCTCGATCCAGATCCTGGAAGGCCTGGAAGCGGTGCGCAAGCGCCCGGGCATGTACATTGGCGACACCTCGGACGGCACCGGCCTGCACCACCTGGTGTTCGAGGTGCTCGACAACTCGATCGACGAAGCCCTGGCCGGCTACTGCACCGAGATCCATGTCACCATCCACTCCGACAATTCGATCTCGATCACCGACAACGGCCGCGGCATCCCGACCGGCGTCAAGATGGACGACAAGCACGAGCCAAAGCGCTCGGCGACCGAGATCGCCCTGACGGAACTGCACGCCGGCGGCAAGTTCAACCAGAACTCGTACAAGGTCTCCGGCGGCCTGCACGGCGTCGGCGTCTCGTGCGTGAACGCGCTGTCGAAGCTGCTGCGCGTGACCGTGCGCCAGAAAGGCAAGATCCACCAGCTGGAATTCTCGCGCGGCGTCCCGATGGACCGCATCATCGAAGTCGTCGACGGCGTGGAAGTCTCGCCGATGAAGGTCCTGGGCGACACCGACAAGCGCGGCACCGAAGTGCACTTCTGGGCAGACGAGGAAATCTTCACCACCGTCGAGTTCCACTACGAGATCCTGAGCAAGCGCATCCGCGAACTCTCGTTCCTGAACAACGGCGTCAACATCAAGCTGAGCGACCAGCGCACCGGCAAGGAAGAAGTGTTCGCCTTCGAGGGCGGCACCCGCGGCTTCGTGGAGTACATCAACAAGGCCAAGACCGTCCTGCACCCGACCGTGTTCCAGGCCACCGGCGACCGCATGTCGGACCAGGGCACCAACATCTCGGTGGACGTGTCGATGCAGTGGAACGACGCCTACAACGAGCAGGTGCTGTGCTTCACCAACAACATCCCGCAGCGCGACGGCGGCACCCACCTGACCGGCCTGCGCGCGGCGATGACCCGCGTGATCAACAAGTACATCGACGAGAACGAATTCGCCAAGAAGGCGAAGGTCGAGATCTCGGGCGACGACATGCGCGAAGGCCTGACCTGCGTGCTGTCGGTGAAGGTGCCGGAGCCGAAGTTCTCGTCGCAGACCAAGGACAAGCTGGTGTCCTCGGAAGTGCGTGGCCCGGTGGAAGAGATCGTGGCCAAGACCCTGACCGACTTCCTGATGGAGAAGCCGAACGACGCCAAGATCATCTGCGGCAAGATCGTGGAAGCGGCGCGTGCGCGCGAAGCGGCGCGCAAGGCGCGCGACCTGACCCGCCGCAAGGGCGTGATGGACGGGCTGGGCTTGTCGTCCAAACTGGCCGACTGCCAGGAACGCGACCCGGCGCTGGCCGAGCTGTACATCGTCGAGGGTGACTCGGCAGGCGGCTCCGCCAAGCAGGGCCGCGACCGCAAGTTCCAGGCCATCCTGCCGCTGCGCGGCAAGGTGCTGAACGTGGAAAAGGCGCGCTTCGAAAAGATGCTGTCGTCGGAGCAGATCACCACCCTGATCGCGACCCTGGGCACCTCGATCGGCCCGGACGAATTCAACGTCGACAAGCTGCGCTACCACCGCATCATCATCATGACCGACGCGGACGTCGACGGCGCCCACATCCGCACCCTGCTGCTGACGCTGTTCTATCGCCAGATGCCGCAGCTGGTGGAGCGCGGCCACATCTACATCGCCCAGCCGCCGCTGTACAAGGTAAAGGCCGGCCGCGACGAGCGCTACCTGAAGGACGACGTCGAGGAAGCGAGCTACATGATGACGTTCGCGCTGAATGCCGCTTCGCTGATCCCGCGCGAAGGCGCCGAGCCGATCAGCGGCGAAGCCCTGAGCGAGCTGGTGCGCCAGTACAACCTGTCGAACGCCATCATGATGCGCCTGACCCGTGTGATCGACCGCGCGGCGCTGACCGCGATCACGGCCGGCGTGACGCTGGACATGAGCACGCTGGAGAAGGCCGAAGCCTCGGCCAAGGCGATGGAAGCGGCGATCAAGGATCCGGCCGTGAAGGTGGTCGTGCGTTCGGACGAGCTGTCCGAGAAGCACGCGCTGCGCATCGAGCGCATGCGCCACGGTAACGTGAACGTCACCTCGATCGACGCCGACTTCGTGCAGAGCAACGACTACGCCGTGCTGGCCAATGCGGCCGCCACCTTCCAGGGCCTGATCGGCGAAGGCGCCATCATCCGCCGCGGCGAAGGCGAGAAGATGAAGGAGTTCGCGGTGCGCGGCTTCCACGAAGCCATGATCTGGCTGCGCGAGGAAGCGGAGCGCGGTGTTTCGAAACAGCGTTACAAGGGGCTGGGCGAGATGAATCCGGAGCAGCTGTGGGAAACCACGATGGATCCGACCGTGCGCCGCCTGCTGAAGGTGCAGATCGAGGATGCGATTGCGGCGGACCAGATCTTCACCACGCTGATGGGGGATGAGGTCGAGCCGCGTCGTAACTTCATTGAGACGAATGCGCTGCAGGCGGGGAATATCGACGTTTAAGCGTTCTGCGCTCTAAGCCAAAAAGGCCTCGTATTCGTACGAGGCCTTTTTCATTCTGCCGTCAGTTGGTGACGGCGACTACTCGATCTTTTCTTCGAACTCATTCAGACGCTTCATGTCCGCCCGGTTCTTGGCGTACTTGCGCTTCAGCTGCGTAAGCTTTTTATCTGTGCCAGTACAGAGCTTGCGGATTTCACGCTCCATTTCCTTCATGCGCTGCTTGTCTGGCGGGTCCGGGATCTCTCCCCGGAAATGATCGCAGCCTTCACGCTGTTCCACATATCTGACGACGTCAGAAGGAAGCCTGGCTTCCGCTGCGATCGCTGAGCCGAGGCTAAAGCAAAGCATAACAAGTACAGTCTTCGTCGTTAGACGCATCTCTACGCTCCGGTATCTGAATCCTGCTCGGGAATCGGTCGCACAACAAGGAACTGGTACAACATCGCGCTGACGAAGGCGATGCCGGCGCCGGCCAGCAAGGCCGGCACGAAGGACCAGGCCTGCGCCATGTAGCCGGTAAAGATCGGCGCCAATGCACTGCCGATGAACCCGCCAAAATTCTGGATCGCTCCGAGCGAGGCAATACGGCTGCGCGGCGCCACGACCGTGACCAGTGACCAGGAGCAGGCCGACGCGGCATTCGCCAGGAAGATGACCACCGAGATGCAGGCAATGGCCAAAGTATTGCTCTCGACCAGTGCAGCCGGGATCGTGAACGCTACCATGCCCAGCATGGCGATCACCACCGCCGTACGACGACCCGCCAGGACCGATGACGCACGCCGTGTGATCTGGTCAGACGCCCAGCCGGCCACCAGGGCGCCGGCGAAGCCGCACAGGAAGGGAATCGTTGCCGCCACACCGACGTAGGCGACGTCCATGTTGCGCTCTGCACGCAGGTAGCCCGGCAGCCAGGTCAGGTAGACCCAATTGAGATAGACCGATCCGAAGAAGCCGAGCAGCATGCCCCAGGTCGCGCGGTGCCGGAACAGGGCGAGCCAGGAGGCGAAGCCTGCTTTCGGCGCCTCTTCCACCGTTTGGCCTTCATCGAGATACGCCAACTCCTCCGCGGACATCTGCTCGCGCACCGGGTCGCGATACAGCATCACCCAGACAACCGCCGCCACGATGCCGAGCGCGCCGGTGACGAAGAATGCCCAGTGCCAGCTGGTGGCGGCAATCAGGGGCGACAGGCACAGCGGTGCGAGCGCAAAGCCCAATGGGGACGCCGAGTTGTAAATGCCTGTCGGCGTACCACGTGCCTTGATTGGGAACCAATTGCTCACGACCCGCGCCGCCGCCGGGAATTGTGGCGCCTCGCCGATACCAAGCACGACGCGGGCAAGCACGAACCAGCCGAAGGTCGAGACGAGGCCACCTGCGGCTTGTGCCAGCGACCACAATACCAAGCCTGCGCCGAGCAACCAGCGCGGTCCGATCTTGTCGACCAGGGCGCCAACCGGCAGCTGGCACAGGGCATAGCTCCAGGAAAAGGCCGACAGCAGTAAACCCATCTGGCCAAGCGACAGACCGAGATCGGCGCGGATGAATTCATTGGCGACGGCAAGCGTTGCGCGGTCGAGGTAGTTAATGACGCCAGTAACGACCAGCAGAACCAGTGCGATGGTCTGGCGGCGACGGATGCGTGGAGGCGTAACTCCATAGGAAGGGGATGCGTTCATCCCGTGATGCTACCAACGAATATTGATCAAACGAAAGGAATTTTCATTCAGCAAAATTTTGACCGTGGTTTGCCAACGCAATGACGCCAGAACGCAAAGCAATATTGTTGATGAGATATTGAACAAGATTTAGACTATGTGGATCAATGATCCGACCAGTTTCAAGTCCACGTGCCATCCCGATCAAAAGACGCGACTCCATGGAGCGATGCTGAGCTAGGAGCTGCCATCAAGGCATACCTAGGCATGCTTCACAAGGAGCTCAGTGGGATTGCCTACAACAAGGCTGCGGTGAATCGTGATCTCCGTGCCGGTGCATTGGCTGCCCGCACTGAAGGCTCGGTCGAGTTCCGAATGCAGAACATCTCTGCCGCGTTGTACGAGCTGAAAATGCCCTATATCGCCGGCTATAAGCCAGCTCGTAATATCGGCTCGGATGTCAAAGAAAAGATGAGCGCCTTGCTGAGTGCCTACGGCGTCGAATCGCTGGAGCCATACGTGCCAACGGCCGATGGCCATTCGCTTGAGGCGCGTGTTTCCCAATTACGACAGCGACACTTGGGTGCCATTCCACGTGGATCGATCGCTCCTGGCGTGAGTACCTCGACCGTCACGACATTCGTGCGCGATCCGGCAGTCAAAGCATGGGTTCTACAAGCCGCTAACGGCAGCTGCGAAGCTTGCGGCAGTCCAGCCCCGTTTATCGGAACCGATGGCTTGCCATATCTCGAAGTCCATCACGTCATGCCATTGTCGAGTCACGGTTCGGATAGGACGACAAACGCTGCTGCCCTTTGTCCAAACTGCCACCGCCGCTGTCACCATTCGAAAGACCGGGACGAATTCAAGATCATGCTATACGAGCGAATTCCACGCCTGATTCTCGAGGTCCCAGAGCCTCATGGCCATGCCGCTGCAGAGCCAATGAATTCGGAAGTCAATTCGGCTCCATTGCCAGCAGGGTCCTGGATCTCCGGCTGACCACCTTCCCCGCCACCATGAACACGCCCTCGCCGGTGTAATGAACGGTCTCGGGATGCCTAGGCGTCCTCGCCGCCCGCGCCGCGACCACTTCCCAAATGAAGAAGTTGTACTTGTCCACCAGGCTGTCGTCATGCAGCCGGCAGGCAAAGTGGGCATGGCATTCGCGAATGGCGGGCGCCGCGACACCCTCCACCGCTTCCGGCGTCAAACCGAAGCGTTCGAACTTGTCCACTTCACTGCCGGACGTGGTGCCAATCCCCACCACCGCATCCAGCAGCGCCATGGTCGGCAGGTTGATCACGCACTCGCGGCTTTGCCGCACCATATCGAAGCTGTGGTTGCTCGATGCGATCACGCAGCCCACCAGCGAGGGCGAGAATTCCATCACCGTGTGCCAGCCCATGGTCATGATGTTGCGCTCGCCTTCCCAGCTCGAGCTGACGAGCACGATCGGCCCTGGTTCCAGGTAGCGGCGGATCTTTTCGAGCGGGACATCCTGCTTCGTATAAGCGCGTGCCATGCCTTCCCTCCCTCGCGTACGTTTGCCTGAGGCAACCCGGCATTTCAGGGCTGAGTTGCTATAGTAAGACGTATAGCAATCAGCCGGAGTACGACCCATGCGACTTCTTCGCCAAGCCGCCATCATCCTCGGAGGTACCTTGCTTTCTTCAATCGCCATCGCCGCGCCTGAACAGCAGGCCGCGGCCTTCATGAATATCTATTCGACGCACTGCCTGAAGTACCTGCACGACTTCGACGGCCTGCGCAAGCAGCTCTCCAGCTTCCCCCAGCTGCCTGCCGAGGCCGCGGCCGTGTTCCTGCAGGGCGCCAAGGGCAATGCCTGGTCGGTGCCGAGCCAGCACGGCCAGTTCATCATGGTCGTCCATTCGGACAAGAACCTGTGCGCGCTGTACGCCAAGACGGTGCCGGCCGCGACGGTCCAGGCGATGTTCGAAAAGACGGTGGGCAAGGCGCCCGAGCCTTTCCGCAGCGAGCGCAAGCGCAATACCTCGGAAAAGGGGCCGGACGGCGTCAAGAGCACCGTCGCCTATGAATGGAGCACGGACAAGTCGCCGCGCAAGCCGCTGTTCGCGCTCACCACCACCACCAGCAAGAACAGCGTGGCGCAGGGCGTCGCCACCGCGGCGATCGGCCACTGAAGCCACCGCCGCGGCCTTGCCCGCTTACGGCTGCCTGATCTTGATGACGGCGTTGCCCGAGGTGAGGTAGAAGTTGCCCTTGCCGTCGTTGGTGATGCCCCGGATCGGCGCCAGGCTGCCCGGCAGGTTCCCCGGCTGCAGCGTGTCCTTGCGTGTGGTGCCGGCAAGCGTCGTCACCACGCCCTCCGGCGTGATCTTGCGCACCAGGTTGTTGACCGCGTCGGCCGCGTAGACATTGCCCTGCGGGTCGACCGTCAGCGCCACCACCTGTTCGAAAGTCGCCGCGGCGCCGGTGCCGTTGGCCGCGCCGCTCGCATTTGGCGCGCCCGCCAGCGGATTCAGGACGTTCGCGTTGACGGTAGTCGGATTGAACGTGCGGCTGATCCTGCGCTGCAGGTCGAACACGTAGACGTTGTTGTTGCTGTCGATCGCCACGCCGCGCGCATCGGCGATGCGCGTGCCCCACAGGTCCTGGGCCACCTCGACACCCTCCAGCATGCCCGTCGCCCCGGCCACGATGCGCCGGGTGCTGAGTCCGTTCGTCACCAGCAGGTGGCCGCGCGCATCGGCTGCGATCGCTCTCGGAACGATGGCCCCATTACTGCGGCTGTCGACGTTGTTACCGACCGGGATAGTCGCCACCGTACTCACCTGGCCGGTGCTGCTCACGCTGCGGATTCGCATGTCGTCCGTAACGAACAGGGTGCCGCTGCTGTCGATTGCCAGCGCCAGCGGCTGGACGAAACGGGCGCGGTCGCCCGGGCCTTCGATGTATTCGCTCGACCCCGGCGCGCCGGCCAGGGTGCTCACCACGCCCGTCGGCGTGATCTTGCGGATAGCGTCGTTGCCGGTGTCGGCCACGTACAGGTTGCCGGCGGCGTCGATGGCGATGCCCGTGGGGCCATTGAAGCGCGCGGCCTCGCCGGTGGCGTTGGTGCTGCCCGATTCGGTGGCGCTGCCGGCGACAATGCTGATGGCGGCCTGCGCGGGCGGCTGCTCGTCGTCATCGTCGTCCTTGGGCGGATGGTCGCCGCAAGCGGCCAGCAGGAGCATCAGTGCCGACGCTCCCAGTACCTTCACGCGCATGCGCACAGTCGTCTTTGCCACCGCCGGTCGCTTCATCGTCTTCTCCAGGATTCGATGAGCAAAATGCTAGCACGGGACGTGCGCGGGGACGGAATGGATTTCAATGCCGTCGGCATGAATCAAGCGTCGGGCAGGCCCCCGCTCATGCGATCAAGGAACTGCACCGAGGCACGCTCGCTCATCACCAGCACCAGCTTCAGGCGCGCCCGTGTCATGCCGACGAACAGTTTTCTCAGCGTGAGTTCGTCCATCTCCTCGAAGTCGATCTCGGTGAAGATCAGCGCCGGCGCCGACTGGCCCTTGAAGCGGTACACCGACTCCGCCAGCAGCCCGCCCTCGCGGAACACCGGGTTGCCGAACAGGTCGTAGGCGCCGGTGAAGGAGCGCAGCGTGTGCGCGTCGCTCAGTTTATCGAGCTTGAGGATGGCCGACTTCTCCCGCCCGCGGAAGGAGCAGATCGCGATGTCCTGGCGCCCGAAGCCCGCGGCCAGGCACAGGGTCACGGCGCGCCGGGTCTGCGACAGCATGGCCTCGACGTCGCCTTCCGGGTAGGTGAGCTCCTCGATGTCGGCGCCCTTGAACGGGCTGCCCGCCTCCACCGGCTGGCTGACGGCGCCGATCGAGCCGAGCATCTGCACGACTTCGCGCGGGCTGCGGTAGTTGGTGTTCGAGTGCAGCACCACCCAGCCGGGCAGCGGCACCATCTCCTTGCCGTACAGGTTCTGGTCCGGGTCTTCCAGCCAGATGGCGCGGCCGCCCTCCTTCAGCATACGCAGCACGATGTCGCGCCAGGTACTGGAAAAATCCTGGCCCTCGTCGACGATGACGACGTCGTACTGCCAGGTCTCGGGCAGGTCGGCTTCCACCAGCGCGCCTTCGATCTCGGCCCAGACGGTGGGCGCGCCGTAGTCAGGCGTCTTGCCCTGGGCGCGCAGCCAGGCGTCGCACAGTTCGTGGAAGTTGGCGACCCGTCCGCCCGCGGGCACCAGGCGCTCGATGTGGTCGGCCAGCGGACGGTTGAAGCAGACGTAGAGCGGGCGCAGGCCGGCATCTAACGCGGCGGTGTATTCGGCCAGCGCCAGCTGGGTCTTGCCGCTGCCGGCGGTGCCCACCACGCGCAGGCGGAAGGGCGAGAATTCGAGCCGGCGCGCCCAGGTGGCCAGGCCGCCCGACAGGCGCGTGACCATGCTGGTGGCGCAACCGATCATCGAGCTCGGGTCCGGGCGCAGGCTCAGGGTGTCGCCCAGGTAGCGGGTGACCCGGTCGAAGTCCTCGGTGCGGGCGGTAATCGGCAGGATTTCGCGGATCTTCGCGCCCAGGCGGCCCTTGGTGGTGGCGTCGATGATGTGGCTGGGGTCGATGCCCGCCTGCTGCGGGTCCTTCACGATGTAGTCGGGGCAGTACAGCAGGTAGTCGATCGACAGCTCGCCCTGGTAGCGCTTGGCGAAGCCTTCGATGGTGTGCAGGATCTGGTGGCGGATCTTGCGCGGCTTGCCCTGGTAGTTCTTGACCAGGCCATCCTTGCTCTCGTTCAGGAAACCGGCGATCTGCTCGATCAGCAGCAGCCTGCCGTTCGGCGCGACGATGATGAAGTCGATGTCGCCGTAGGCCGAGAAGCCGTGCTCGACGTTGGTCCAGTGGACCCCATGGTAGATCTCGTAGGGCGTATCCGAGAGGCGCTTCTCGAGGAGCGTCAGGGTTTCGATTTCACGCGCGGCGGAACCGGTGACGGACATCTCGCGCCAGCCGGCAGGATGGATATGGGCCATGGGTCGTCGGGTGCCTGTTTTTTAGATAGAAACATTGTAAAGCCGATCATGTTTGTTGCCAGCACCGTTGAAACCTAGGCATACCCGCGCAGATCGGCCGCAAACGAGCGCACCTGCGCGCAGCTGTCCGCCGCCGCCTTCGCGCACCAGCTGCTGAGCGCATCCATCAGCTGCTCCTCGCTTGCCAGCGAGCGCTGCCACAGCTGCGCCAGCTGTTCGCGCAGCGCCTGCACCCGCCCTAGGCACTCGCTGGCCGCCAGCAGCCGGCCCAGCCTGCCCTGCTCGTCGCCATTCAGGTAACCGGGGTCGCGGCTCAGCAGTCGCAACGCCGCCTTCCGGTCCAGGCCGGCGCCCAGCGCGAGGCCGCGCAATTCGCGCCGCCACACCGGCCTGAGCCGTGCATTCAGTGCCGCCATCACCCGCGCGCGGTTGGCCAGCACGGCGCGCAGGGTGGCCGCATCGACCTTCGCATGGCGGCAGCGGACGCCGGGCGGCGTCGGCAGCGGCCGCGCCTTCGCCAGCCGCAGCCACTCCAGCAGCCGGATGTACATCCAGCCGATGTCGAATTCGTACCATTTCACCGACAGCTTGGCCGAGGTGGCGAAGGTGTGGTGGTTGTTGTGCAGCTCTTCGCCGCCGATCAGCACGCCAAACGGGACGATGTTGGTCGCCGCTTCCTGGCAGTCGAAATTGCGGTAGCCGACGGCGTGGCCGGCGCCGTTGATCACGCCCGCCGCCAGCACCGGAATCCACAGCATCTGGATGCCCCAGACCGACAGGCCGATCACGCCGAACAGCAGCACGTCGATCACCAGGAGCAGGCCCACGCCCTGCCAGGTGAAGCGGCTGTACAGGCGGCGTTCGATGGCGTCGTCCGGGCAGCCTGCCGCATAGCGTGCGATGGCTTCCCGGTCATGGCTGGCGGTGCGGTAGAGTTCGGCGCCGCGCAGCAGCACCGTGCGCAGGCCCGCCTGGCGCGGGCTGTGCGGGTCGCCCTCGCGTTCGCAGTGCGCATGGTGGCGGCGATGGATGGCCACCCATTCGCGCGTGACCATGCCGGTGGTGAGCCACAGCCAGAAGCGAAAAAAATGGGCAACCAGGGGATGCAGGGACAGGGCGCGGTGCGCCTGGTGGCGGTGCAGGTAGGCGGTGACGGCCACGATGGTGACGTGCGTGGCCAGCAGGGTGTAGGCGACGATGGCAAGGGGCGTTGCCCCGGTCAGTCCATCGGCCAGGAAAAGCAGGAATGCTTCCATTGCGTGCTCCCGTGGTCAGCTACGGAAGCGAAGTATGCGCGCTTCCCGTCCCCGGGAAGCGCACGCCTGCCTTGCACAGGCTTGAGCGGGATCAGCGGCGGCGCGGCGCCGGACGCGGACCCGAAGGACCGCGGTTTTCGATGTGGCGGAAAGTGATCCGTGCCTTGTTCAGGTCGTACGGAGACATTTCCAGCGTGACACGGTCGCCTGCCAGGATGCGGATGTGGTTCTTCTTCATGCGGCCCGAGGTGTACGCGATCAGCTTGTGGCCGTTGTCGAGTTCAACGCGGAAACGCATTTCAGGCAGGATTTCGGACACCAGTCCGTTCATTTCGATCAGTTCTTCTTTTGCCATGCTAGCTCCTTATGCTGTTGACGGCCCGCGCGGCGCACGGGTCGATGAAACGTCGGTCGCGCCGACCAGCGAAGTGCGGCGGCGTTGGTGCTGATGCTGGCCAGACCGGGGCCAGGGTGGAGAGAGGGAAGCGCGCAGCCTGCACATGGAAACGCAGGAGCGGAGGCTTGGGCGGCGGCGTAGCGCGATGTTGCAGATACGAAACCGAGGGAAGTCGGAAGCGCTGCTTCGACGACAGACAACCAGTATACCAGCGATGGCGCTACGCTGCAGAAAAGTGCCCTGTTCAAATATTGCCCGGTTGCTATACTGCCCACTTTGATGGAGGCGCAACAAACATGAGATACCTGATGGCGCTGGCCCTGATGGCCGGTGTGGTGCTGCCGGGCGCAGGCCAGGCGGCGATCAGTTGCACGCTTCTGGTCGATGCCGCGACCGGCAAGGCCCTGGTGCGCGAAGGCCAGTGCGAGCAGCGCGTGACGCCCGCCTCGACCTTCAAGGTGGCGATCAGCCTGATGGGCTACGACAGCGGCATCCTGGTCGATACGGCCACGCCGCAGCTGCCCTTCCGCGAAGGCTACGTCGACTGGCTGCCGGAATGGCGCACCACGACAAGCCCGGCGGCATGGATGAAGCATTCGGTGGTCTGGTATTCGCAGCAGGTCACGACCCGGCTCGGCGCGGAGCGCTTCCAGTCCTATATCGACCGCTTCGACTACGGCAACCGCGACGCCTCCGGCAACCCGGGCAGGAACGACGGGCTGACCCAGGCCTGGCTGGGCAGCTCGCTGAAGATCTCGGCCGACGAGCAGGCGGTGCTCCTGCGCAAGCTGGTCAACCGCACGCTGCCGGTGTCCGCCAGGGCCTTCGACATGACGGCGGCCCTCATGCGCCATGCGCGGCTGCGCAACGGCTGGGACGTGTATGCGAAGACCGGCACCGGGTCGGAGCCGGGCTCGCCGCCGCATGGCTGGCTGGTGGGCTGGGCCGTCGACGGCGGACGCACGGTCGTGTTCGCGCGCCTGGTGCAGGATGCGCAGGGCGAGAGCGGCCCCCGTGCCGGCCTGCGCGTGCGCGACGCCTTCATGAAGGAACTGCCGGCGCTGCTCGAAAAACTGTAAACGCTTCCGCAACGCAGCATTTTTTGCTTGACATGCGATCCATTCCTCTCGTAGAGTGGATCGCATGTCCTTCCACCTGCATCTGTCGACTTCCCTACCTGCCGCCGGCGCGCTATCGCTGGCAGCCCTGCTACTACGCGCGTAATCCACGCCGTACGTCCCGGCGCCTCCGCCGGCCTGCAAGCAGTCAAGGAAAGTTGTACCGATGTCCAAGATTCCGTTCCACACCCCGTCGTTCTCCGCCACCGGCATCTCGCTGGCAGTCGGCTCGCGCGCACAGTTTCGTCTCCTGCTAAAGCTACTGACCGGTTGCCGGGCCTAGCGTTCGTGGCCCGTCCGGCAGCCTGCCGCCACACCACCGCCCCCACGGGCTCGTCGTGTCACCGCATCAGGAGCAAACGAAATGCTGAAGAACCCCGCCGCCAAATACCGTCCTTTCCCCGCCGTCCAGCTGGCCGACCGCCAGTGGCCCAGCCGCTCCATCACCCGCCCGCCGGTCTGGATGAGCACCGACCTGCGCGACGGTAACCAGGCTCTGATCGAGCCGATGAGCCCGGAGAAGAAGCTGCGCTTCTTCGAGATGCTCGTCAAAATCGGCATCAAGGAGATCGAGGTCGGCTTCCCTTCCGCATCGCAGACCGACTTCGACTTCGTGCGCATGCTGGTCGAGGAAAAGCGCATCCCGGACGACGTGACCATCATCGTGCTGACCCAGGCGCGCGAAGAGCTGATCCGCCGCACGGTGGAATCCGCCGCCGGCGCCAAGCGCGCCATCGTCCACGTCTACAACTCGGTGGCGCCGGTGTTCCGCCGCGTGGTGTTCGGCATGGAACGCGAGGAGATCGTGCAGATCGCCGTCAAGGGCACGCAGCTGATCAAGGAACTGGTGGCCGAGCATCCGCAGACCCGGTGGGGCCTCGAGTATTCGCCGGAATCCTTCTCCACCACCGAGCTGGACTTTGCCAAGCAGATCGTGGATGCCGTCAGCGACGTGTGGCAGCCGACGATCGAGAACAAGATGATCGTCAACCTGCCCTCTACCGTGGAAGCGAGCACGCCCAACGTCTATGCCGACCAGATCGAATGGATGTGCCGCCACCTGGAGCGCCGCGAAGCCCTGGTCATCAGCGTGCACCCGCATAACGACCGCGGCACCGCCGTGGCGGCGGCCGAGCTGGCCGTGATGGCCGGCGCCGACCGCGTCGAGGGCTGCCTGTTCGGCAACGGCGAGCGCACCGGCAACGTCGACCTGGTGACGCTGGCGATGAACCTCTACACCCAGGGCATCGACCCGGGCCTGGATTTCTCCGACATCGACGCGGTGCGCCAGCTGGTGGAGGAATGCAACCAGCTGCCGGTGCACCCGCGCCATCCGTATGCGGGCGACCTGGTCTTCACCGCCTTCTCCGGCTCGCACCAGGACGCCATCAAGAAGGGCTTCGCCGTGCAGAAGGCCGATGCGATCTGGGAAGTGCCCTACCTGCCGATCGACCCGGCCGACCTGGGACGCAGCTACGACGCCGTCATCCGCGTCAACAGCCAGTCCGGCAAGGGCGGCATGGCCTACCTGCTGCAGCAGGAATACGGCCTGGAGCTGCCGCGCCGCCTGCAGATCGAGTTCTCGCGCGCGGTGCAGCGCGTGGCCGATTCGACCGGCCGCGAAATCGCCGCAGCAAGCATCCACGCGCTGTTCGCAAGCGAATACCTGGAACAGGACAGCCCCTGGCAGTACGTGGCGCACCGCATGACCGAGGACAGCGCGCACGGCGTCGAGATCGCGCTGGACCTGACGCGCCACCATGCGCCGCAGGCCCTGCAGGGCAAGGGCAACGGCCCGATCGACGCCTTCGTGAATGCGCTGGGCCTGGACATCCGCGTGATGGACTACCACGAGCATGCGATCGGCCACGGCGCCGATGCGCGCGCCGCCTGCTACGTCGAACTGCGCGTGGGCAGCGGCCAGACCCTGTTCGGCGTGGGCATCGACAGCAATATCGTGACGGCCTCGTTCCGCGCGGTGCTGTCGGCGGTGAACCGCCACCTGGCGATCGCGGGCACGGACGAGACGGCGATCGCCGCCTGACGGCCTGGCGCGGAGGGTGGCGGCGCCCGCTGTTGCGTCCATGCATACACGGTTGTTTCCGTAAGGGAAAAATACGTTGTTGCAAGCAGCCATTCTGGTGCACACTTGGGATTCCATGCTTCAGTGCAGGTCCAACCGTGTACATCCCATCCCTTTTCGCCACGCTGTTTGCCGGCCAGGCGCCGCAGGCCTGCCACGCCTTGCGGCGCTGGCTGCCGGCGCTCGCGTTCGCGCTGGCGGGGCTGCTCGGCAGCGGGGCCACCCAGGCCGCCGTCTTCAACTTCGACGGCAAGCCGGCCGGCGACTGCACCTTGACCGGCAAGGAATACAGCTGTCCCGCGAGTTTCGCCGTCAAAGGCAATGACGAAATCAACATCGCCAGTGGCTATACGCTCAAGCTCAACAGCAGCTTCGCCTTCGGCTGGAACCAGCGCCTGGTCATGCGCGCCGGCTCGCGGCTGGTCTGCACTGGCAGTTTCAGCCTTGCGGACCTGAATCCCACCAGGCTCGACGTGACCGGCGGCAGCTTCGTCGTCGGCGGCACCTTCTACATGGGCAGCTCGGCGCAGTCGATGACGGCCGATGTCAGCGCCAACGCCATCCAGCTCGGCGGCGCACAGGTGACGATAACGGGCAACCTGACGGCGCAAGGGACGATCTCCATCAGTTCCGGATCGAAAATCACGGGCAACATCAGCGGCGCATCGATTACCACCTCGTCGTCGACGACCATTACCGGCAATGTGAGCGCCGGCAGCAGGTTCACGCTCGCGTCGGGCAGTACGGTTTCCGGCAGCGTGACGGCTCCGGTGTTCGACATGCTCTCAACAAAAAGTACCGTGAACGGCAACATCAGCGCCACCACCTCATTCACGATGGGCTCCGAGAATACCGTGATCGGCAACGTCGCGACCGGCGTCTTCGATATGCAAGCCTCGGGCAGCAGGATCAAGGGGAACGTTACCGCCGCCACCAGAATAACCATGGCATCCGGGAACACCGTCGATGGCAACGTCGATACCGGCGACCTGTTGCTGCAGTCTTCGAATGCCCTCATCACCGGCAACGCCAGCGTCAACTGGGCCACGCTGGAGTGGGCTGGACGGGTCGCCGGCACCATCTTCTGCAAGAAGGGCACCGCCACCGGCAAGTGCGACTGCGTGACCAACAACAGCGGCTTCCCGGTCAATACCGCCAATGGCCCGCGTTGCGAAGCCGTCGCAGCCGAGGGACCGCACCACTTCCAGATCGCCCATGACGGCAGCGGCGATACCTGCATACCCGAACAGGTGACCGTGACCGCTTGCGCCAACGCGGCCTGCACCGCGTACTACACGGGAGGGGCGAGCGGAAAGCTCGATCCGCTCGGGGCCGACTTCACGATCGCGCCGGGACAGTCGGCGGTTCAGCTGAGCGTCAACCGGACCGGCGCCGGCACCGTCGTGCTGGGCGTCAGCCAGCAGGACGGCACCACCTGCTACAACACCACGACGCGAGCGGCAAGTTGCGCCATCGTCTTCACCGGCGGCGTCAAGCTGCGCATGACGGTGCCGCACCACCTGGCCGGCAACGAGGTGCTGGCGGCCATCGCCGCGGTCAAGGCCAATCCGCAGGAAACCGCCTGCGTGCCGGCGTTCGCGGACGCGATCCGCAATGTGTACTATGCGTGCAGCTACAGCAAGCCCGCCTCCGGCACCGAGGACCTGACGCTCGGCGGCTTGCCCCTTGCCTGCGGCGGCGCGAAACCCGTCACGACCCGGTTCACAAACGGGGTGGCAAGCCTGACCCTGCGCTACCCGGATGCCGGCGAAGTCGCGCTGACGGCGACGATGGAGGACGGCACCATTACCGGCAGCACCCGCTTCACCGTCGCGCCGGCCGGATTCAGGCTGAGCGCGCCCGCGGCGCCGCTGCGCGCCGGCGCCAACGTCGATATCGTGGTGGAGGCGCTGAACGCGGCCGGGGCGCCCACGCGCAATTTCGATACCGCGAAGCTGAACCTCGCCGGGGCCACCCAGCATGCGGTCACGGTCGACATCGACTGCCGCGCCCAGGCCGGCATGCCCGGCGCCTTCGCCGTGCAGGGGGGCAGTTTCACGAACGGGGCGGCAAGCTTCGCCACCAGCTGGTCCGAGGTGGGCAGGATCGATATCCGGGCGAGCCTGAAGGACTTCCTGGGCATCGAGGACCTGGATGCCTCGGGGTCGACCAATACGTCTTCCTTGCCCTGCGCCGGCAAGGTCGGGCCTTTCATTCCGCACTACTTCAAGGTGGAGCTGGCGGACAAGGAACGCGCTTTCTATTATGCGAAAGAACCGTTCACGCTCAAGGTCAGCGCCATGAACAAGAATGGCGAACTGACCTGGAACTACGGCGCGGGCCTGAGCGAAGACTTCACGCTGGCCGCCAACGATGGCGCCGGGACTGCCTTCGCCACGGCGCCGGGCAGCCTGTCCGGCGGCGCCATCGCGGCAAGCCAGTTCAGCAACGGCGTCGCCACGGTCGCGCCGAGCTACGCCTTCGCCGCCATGCTGACCAGGCCGACCAGGATCCGCCTGCGCGCCACCAACGGCAAGGCCGGCGCCAGCCTGGTGAGCTCGAACCACGCCGCCGCCGCCGATGCCGAGACCGGCGCCGTTCCGGAAATCCGCAGCGGCCGCCTGCGCATCGCGAATGCCTTCGGCAGCCGCGGCAGCAAGCTGTCGCTGCCGGTGATGGCCGAATACTGGACGGGCAACAGCTGGATGCTCAATACCGACGACAACTACACCAGCATCCCGCTCGATGCATTCTCGATCAGGTCTACCGAGCAGGCGTCCGCGCCCGCCACCGCGGCGCCCTTCAAGGTGAGCGCGGCCGGCAGCGGCAGCCTGCAGCTGGCGAAGGGCATGAAGCCGCTGCACGTGCAGGAGGCCAGCGGCCGCGCGGGCTGGGGTGACGTCACGGTGAACCTGGGCACGGCCGCCGCCGCGCTCTCCTGCCTCGGCAACGTGCCGGGCTCGAAGGCGGCCGCCCTGGAATGGCTGCGCGTGCCCAACGCCTGCAGGACCGACCAGCCCTTGCTCGATCCGTCGGCGCGCGCCACCTTCGGCGTGTTCGCGCCCGAAACCAGGCGCATCATCCACGTACGCGAGGTGTTCCGGTGAGGATGGCAAAGCGGCGCCAGGGCGGTTTCACGATGGTGGAACTGGTGACGGTCATCGTCCTGATCGGGGCGCTGGCGGCCATCGGCATCCCCCGGCTGCTGGGCGGGGATACGATCGGGCCGCAGGTCTTCGGCGACCAGCTCACCAGCGCGCTGCGCCTGGCGCAAAAAACGGCGGTGGCGCGCCGGCGGCTGGTGTGCGCGACCCTCGAGGGCCAGACGGTGGCGCTGCGCATCCGCCAGGCTTCCGGGCTGCCGGATGCGGGGCAGGCCGCGTGCACGCTGGGGATCGGCGTCGACGATGCCGACCATACCGGCAGCGGCGGCAGCACCGTGGCCGGCGGCGGCGGCTTTGCGGGAGCGGGCGCCATTGCGCTCTACTTTCACCCCGACGGCACGGTGACCCGCGATGCCGCCGGCACGCTTCCGGTCGGGCCCGCGGACGAGATTCGCGTGGTCGAAGGCGGCGCCGTGCGCCGCACCCTCAGGATCGAAGGGAGCACCGGCCTTGTCCAGTAAATTGTCAGGCAAGCCAAGCAGGCGCATGGCGGGCGTCACGCTCGTCGAACTCATCATCGCGATCGTGATCGTGGCCGCGGTCGTCGGCGGACTGGCGAGCGTCCTCGCCGGCGTCACCCGCGCCAGCGCCGATCCGGTCGTCCAGCGGCAGATGCTGGCGATCGCCGAAAGCATGATGGAAGAGGTGATGCTCAAGCCGTATGCCGAAGGCTCCGGACAAGGCGGCCGCGCGCAGTTCGACGACATCTGGGACTTCAACGGCTACAGCGCCAAGCCGGTGACCGACATCGAGGGCACCCCGCTGCCCGGCCTCGATCGCTATGCCGTCAGCGTGAGCGTCGATGCGCTGGAGGCGGGCGGCCTGACAGGCATCGGGACGGCCGGCGACGCCGCGCGCATCCGGGTGACGGTGCGCAATGGCGACGACAGCCTTACGCTCACCGGCTGGAGGACGCGCCTGTGAGAACCCATGCATGGCGCCAGGACGGTTTCACCCTGGTCGAACTGGTGGTCGTGATCGTGCTGGTCGGAATCGTCGGCGCCTTCGTGTCGATGCAGCTGGGGCCGAGCATCCAGGCCTACCGGGCGATTGCCCAGCGCGCGGCCCTCACCGACCGGGCCGAGACCGCGCTGCGGCGCATCGCGACCGAGGTGCGCAGCGCAGTGCCGAACTCGTTGCGCCAGATCTCGCCGCAGTGCGTGGAACTGGTGCCCACCATCGACGGCGGGCGCTTGCGCGGCGGTCCCGACGTCGCCAATCCGGCCGCGCCGGGGGTGTTCCTTGACCAGTTCACGGCCAGCACGCAGTTCGACGTGCTGACCAGCTTCACCAATCCGGTCTCCGCCGGCGACCTGGTCGTCATCGGCAACCAGAATACCGATGACCTGTACAACGGTCTCACCGTAGCGACCATCGGGGCGGTCGAGAAGACCCCCGGCGCCGGCACGGGCGAGCACCGCATCACGCTCACCCAAGCCCGTACCCTGCCGCAGGGCTACGATGGCGGCCGTTTCGTCGTGGTCCCGGCCGCCCAGCAGTCGGTGGCCTTCGTCTGCACCGGCGTCGAGAGCGGCGTCGGCAGGCTGCTGCGCATTACCCGCAATGCACTGTCGTCTGCACCCAGCTGTCCCGCCGACACCCTGGCAACTGCCGCGGTCCTGGCCACCGGCGTTTCGCACTGCGCGTTCAGCTATGCGCCCAACCTGGGCGCAACCCAGGAAAGCGGTTTCCTGCAGCTCCAGCTGACCCTGCGCGAAGGCGGCGAAAGCGTGCCGCTGACCCTCGGCGCCCACGTGGACAACCTGCCATGAGACCAATCAGGCAACAGGGTTTCGCCTATATCGCGGCGATCGTCCTGCTGGTCGTGGCGGCCGGGTTGACGGCCGCCATGCTACGGCTGACCTCGACCCAGCAGAGCACCGTCAACCAGGCGCTGCTCGGCGCGCGCGCCAGCTTGGCGGCGCGATCCGGGGTCGAATGGATGATCTACCAGATCGTCAACGACGGCAAGACCGCCTGCCCCGACAGCACGACGCTGTCCGACTTCCATGGGGAGACCGGCTTCCGGGTGCAGGTGTCGTGCAGCTCGCGCGCGTTCAACGAAGGCGAGTCCGCTCCGGGCGTGGCGGTCGAAAAGCACATCTACCAGATCGATGCCGTGGCCTGCAACGGCGCGGCGGCGTCCTGCCCGGACGACGCGGCGGTGTCGTCGCCGGACTACGTGGAGCGCAAGCGCAGGGCAACGATCTGCATGACCAAGGACGGCAAGGACTGCTACTGAGCGCGGTTGTTGGAGGAGGGAGAATGGTCCATCATGGCAGCCTCCATTCAAGGTTGCGACGCTGCCTCCGCTCGCGCGGCTGGGCGAGCCGGGCGATATCGCGCGCATCGTGTGCTTCCTGGTGGGCGAGGAATCGGGATGGGTCAACGGCCAGGTGCTGCGCGCCAATGGCGGCACCGCCTGAACAGCGGGCGCTATAATCGGCAGCACCGATACCGCTACCGGCCTGTTCCCATGTCCTACCGTCTCGCCATCTTCGACTTCGACGGCACGCTGGCCGATTCCTTCCCCTTCTTCATCAGCGTGTTCAACCAGATCGCCGACGAGCTCGGCTTTCGCCGCATCGCCGCGGAGGAAGCCCAGCGGCTGCGCCACCACGATACCCGCACGATCATGCGCCACGTCGGCATGCCGGCATGGAAGCTGCCGCTGGCCTCGCGCAGCTTCATCGGGCTGATGCGCGAGAACGCGGCGCGCATCCCGCTGTTCGATGGCATCGGCGAGGTGCTGCACACGCTGGACCGCGAAGGCGTGCGGCTGGCGATCGTGTCCTCGAACTCGGAGCAGAACGTGCGCCTGGTGCTGGGCCCGCGCCTGAGCGCCTTGTTCGGCCACTACGAATGCGGGATGTCGATGTTCGGCAAGGCCGGGCGCATCCGCAAGGTGGTGAAGCGCGCGGCGGTGCCGGCGGCGCATGCGCTCTATGTGGGCGACCAGGCGCTGGACGCCGACGCCGCGCGCCGGGCCGGGGTGGCCTTCGGCGCGGTGAGCTGGGGCTATGCGCCGATCGAGGCGCTGCGGCGGGTGGCGCCGGACCGTGAGTTCGGTACGCCGGCCGAGCTGCTGCACATCGCCAGAAGCGTCAACCCTTGACGCACACCACCTGTTTCAGGGTGTGCACCACCTCGACCAGGTCGCGCTGCGCATGCATGACGGCGTCGATGTCCTTGTAGGCCATCGGAATCTCGTCGATCACGCCTTCGTCCTTGCGCGATTCCACCCCTTGCGTGGCGCGCTCCATGTCGGCCCGCGTGAAGCGGCGCTTGGCCTCGGTGCGGCTCATGACACGCCCGGCGCCATGGCTGCAGCTGTTGAAACTTTCCGGGTTGCCCTTGCCGCGCACAATGAAACTCTTGGCGCCCATCGAACCGGGAATGATGCCGAGCTCGCCTTCGCGCGCCGACACCGCGCCCTTGCGGGTGACGAACACGTCCTTGCCGAAGTGCTTCTCCTTCTGCACATAGTTGTGGTGACAATTAACTGCCTCCACATGCGTCTCGAATGGTTTCGGGATCACCTCGCGCATCGCGCGGATCACGTTGTGCATCATCACTTCGCGGTTAATGCGCGCGAACTTCTGGGCCCAGCCGACCGCCTCTACGTAGTCGTCGTAGTACTGGGTACCTTCCTTGAGGTAGGCCAGGTCCTGGTCGGGCAGGTTGACCATGTGGCGCCGCATGTCCTGGCGCGCCAGCTCGATGAAGTGGGTGCCGATGGCATTGCCGACCCCGCGCGAACCGGAGTGCAGCATCACCCACACGGCGCCTTCCTCGTCCAGACAGACCTCGACGAAGTGGTTGCCCCCGCTTTTCCTGATTGACAATCCATTGTCAGTTCTCGACAATGTCTTTTAATTTGTTGATTTCAAAGGAAGAAATTATGACTGCGACTCATGACGGTTGCATCTCGGGACTGACAATTGTCAGTAAAAGTCTCCTGCGGATGACCACTGAACAATGGAAGTCTCCCGCCTCTCAGTTTCAACGCCTCACGGGTCGCGTGTTGGAACTACTGTTAGATGCAGCTAGCGTCGGGTCGTCGCACAGTCATACCAAGCGCGTCGTCTTACTTTTTGATTGCTTTTTGAGGGTTATCGATGAGCTACCGATAGCTTCGGCGATCAATTTCACCACCGAGCGCTTCCAAACACTGCAGATTTTATTCTACGGAGCCTTAGGTTCGAAGAAGTTCATAGACGTTTCGCCAGCGACTCGAGTTACTTGGGCATACCACTTCTACCAGGTCATGAAGCACTTGAATTCTAAGACCCCCGTTAATCTAGCCGACCATCACCAAAAAGCGGCCCAAGCTGTACCGGAAGACTTCGTTCAAGCTTTTGAGCAGCTGAAATTAGATGACGAGCAGTGCCAAAATTTGCAGCCTTATCTGCTTATATCTAGTTCTGGAATCGAGTACAACGTTCTGCTACGAGAAATGGTTCCTATTCTCGGTGAACGCTTCACAAATCAGTTTCACGATGGATTACGTTCAATAGCGCGCCGAAAGGCCAAAGATACTGCACTCAGGGACTTTGGAACTACGTTCGCGCGGTTTGTCTGTCATCAAAAAGAACTCAATAAGCCAGTCTCCCCACGCCTCCTTGCAGACCGCTATTATGTTCAAACTTTTCTACTTGAATTCATGGAATACCATTTCAAGAAATATATACGCCGCACGACTGTGGCTCAAGAAGGGACGCTCAGCTCTCTTCAAAAATTATGGTCACGTTATGAAAAATATTGGGCATCTCTCGTCAAAGAGGAGATTGTAGCTGCCCCATTGAGCGCCTTCCCTGCTGGTAACCCAAGCCTTCTATCCGGCACATCAGTCGGCCACTTAAAGGTTAAGATCGATACATCTGGCGAATCAACTCTTGTCACTCAAAAACTGATTACAACTGTTCCGCTAAAATTTACTGACGAAGAAGCTACGCAGCTCCTTTTCAGACAGATGAAGGCTGACTTTTCTAAAGTTCAAGGTTGGCTTCGCGATCACATTGATGAGTTTTTCCATGACCATCATTTAGGAACCATTATGGAAGAGGAAATTGAAATCCTCCCTCCGAAGGAGGAAATTGAATTAGCCACCCGGTCAACCTCAAACGAGCCAGGTTTTGCGCTTGCAATAAAATACTTCAAGGAGGTTCATGGAGGCTACACCGACACTTCCCGCCACCCGACCGTTGTCTATCCGGACCTTGCTGCACGTAGTCGTATTTCGAAAGAACGACTTGCTCGATACTTGGGCATCCCAAGTCGACGAGAAGCTTTGGCTCTAATTGGGCTTCTTGCATCCTACGACGGTCGCTTTTCTGAGTCTGCTCTAGCTACCGCGAAATTGCTCAGCACCAGCGGCAGACGAACAAATGCTGTTGAAACGGACGGTGGACTCACGCTTAGCGTGCTAAAACAACGCGACGCTAAAGACGGCTGGCAGCATGTTACCTTAAAGCATGAAGCGGCAGAGCTAGTCCGCAAATGGATTGAAGTAACAACCCCCTTACGTAATTACATGAAGCGTAACGGCGTTGCAGGCTGGCAGAATCTTATTCTATATACTGGCAACCCGTTGGGGGCTCCCGCACACTTTACCCGCAGTAGCAACATTAATTCCGCCTTTCGGCATTTTGCGCTAACCTACGAAGCAGTGCTCGGGCAACTGGCCAGTTACGTCACTATTCCTAGGATCAAGTCAACTCGCGGCGTTTTGGTTTTCCTCGAAACTTTGGATATCACGAAAATGGCAAGTGAGCTAGGCAATACTAACGAAACTTCGCTAAGACATTATCTCCCTGATGCCATCTGGAACTATTTTTCTACCCGTTGGTTGCGAATTTTCCAGAATCTGCTTATTGTCGAGGCTACCAAGGATACGCCTTACATGCAGCGTGCTTTGCACTTCAGCACCGCTGATGAAATGGACGAGTTTTTGCGCAACCACGCTGTATCTCCACTTATACCTAATTTAGACAAAGTTTCTGAAAAACCAGACCGGGATCCAGAAGTACAGGCGGCGAGCGAACTGATGGTCGTTGCAAGCCCGGGATTATTCGCTGTCCTTTTATCAATATCGGAGGCAGTCGCACGAGCAGAAACACTAGAACGTGAGATTACTCCACAAGCACTCTACTGGACAGAGTTTACCAATCGACTCAAGGCGCACGTCGAGAGCGCGGCATTCCACGACCGAAACATTAAAAGAATGATGGCTGCTGCAGCAAACTCCTCGAACCCGGATAATTTTATGAAGGTGGTTTGTGCATAGCCCTCTGCCACGCGAATTGGATTTCCTTAGCAAGTTCCGCGTTACAACTGGATCTCTTGATTACGCTGTCTGGCGCATTAGTGCGTTCGAAGCGGAAGTTTGGGAATGTTCTTTCGGAGGCAATCCCTTGCACATTGACTTCCGAAAAACCATCAATGATGGCTCTTTGCTAACACATCCGAAAAATAGTGCGCTGCTAAAAAACATTAAGCGGTTTCTTTGCCTGCAAACCCATCCAGCACTTACCGGGAGCATCACGGTCAACCTTACTTCTGCACGTATGCTTGTCAGCATAGCGCTGCATGTAGTGGACTATTTTCTTCTTAAAAGTGCTGAGATTAATTTAGCGAAAAAAGGCTTCAGTTTGGTTACGGCGGATGATGTCATGCTGTTTGTTGACGTCCTCACGTCGAATCGTTCTATCAAATCTAGCATATATGCACCGATGGAACGGATCAAGTCGCTTCTCGATAGTGTTGATGTATCTGCCGAGGACTTAACCAAGGCTTATAAGAATTGGCCAGACCTATTTGAACTGAGCGACACTCATTCAGATGGATCGATCCATTGCAAAGAAAAAATTTTAAAGATCAGAGTATGGCTTAAACTTAACGACGTTTACTCTCCAGGCAATTATTCAGGATTAAACGAGTTCAAATATCGAGTAAATCGCACGCGACTACTTAGCCTTGCCATAGGCGACCGGGTTCTTTCAAAATTAAAATTTGATGGACTAAATCTGGCCGATCTTGATGTTGCCCCTTCACGCAGGTTCCACCAAGAATTGCTGGCCGTTCCGGTAAATAACCTTGATGAAGATGAGCGAGCGAGTGATGAGTACGTCGGATGCTATATTGCAGCGCTCAACAGCATGCGCGTCGCGCGACAGCATGGTGTCGATCTTATTTCAGAGCGAGCGCTCACTGTGTTGGACGAGTCCGCAATTTTGCGTAATGAGAAAACGAAGGAAAGGGCACGGTTCACAACCCTGCCTTTTGAGGTTGCTAATTCTTTGTTCGGCCACGCAATCGAATTCTACCTTGAATATGGCACAGAGTTAGTCGACTATTATTTAGCACTGGCGGCAATTCGTCTTGATATTCGCGAACTCTCGATCCCTGTTCCTGAAAAGCTGCAAGCACTTGGGATTACCAACTGGAGAACCTCAGCTAAGACACCTGCAGAGTTCTTTGCTGAGCTTAGAGATGGACAGAACCTCTACAATATGCTCGAGGTCCTATACGGAGCCATTGCAATTATAGTTAACACATTGATGGCGCGGCGGGCGTCAGAACTTGAGAGCCTTACTCGAGAAAGTGTCGTCGAAGACAATGGATGGTATTTCCTAGCATTTGATCTAAGAAAGGCAAATATTATGGAGCACCGTGAGCGTTCAATCCGGCCGCTGCCCTACATTGGAGCTGAAGCACTTAGATTGTTGGGGAAGATGTCGGACAAATTAGAGGCAATGGGATACAAGTCCAGCAAATACCTTTTTGGCTTTCCTTTCAGCGCTTGGCATAGCAACCCGCCGTTCTATGGCTTATGCCAGCCTGATTTACGCCGATGTTTCGACCGCTTCTGTGATTTTTATCAGGCCCCAACAGATGAAAAAGGTCGGCGCTATTATATTAGGGCACATCAACTCCGCCGCAACTTCGCGATGCTTTTCTTTTGGCAAGGATCGTTTGGAGGTATTGAAGTCCTGCGCCATTTCCTTGGGCATAAGAAGCCGTCGTTCACCTACCGCTACGTTACGGAAGCAATCCCCGGGCGGGCCTTGAGACGTGTTAAGGCGACGGTAGCTAAAGACATGATCAAAGTAGACCATTCAGCTACCGAAGCTCTTGCCGAGTTGATTTGTCAACGATATGGATTAACTCTTGATGATTTGCACATCCTGCCGGAAAGAGATGTAGTTGACTATGTTGAAGACCTGTTAGCCTCCGGAGAAGCGGAAGTTGAGCCTGAGTTCTTCGAAGGCCAGCACGGAGAGGAGTACCGCATCTTGTACAAGGTCATCAAAAACCCAAACATCGGCATGTGAGATGATTAAAACAGCACATGAAATGGTGTCTCCGAAGTCTGCATCAGTAAAGGCAGAGTTTGAACTCCTCAAAGAGATTGTCAGAAGTCCTCATTCGGTTGATGAGAAGCTTCGGGAAGCCGTTGTTCCGGCTCTGGCAACCCAAGGGGCCTTAGCTGCATTCGAATATGCCGAGCGCGGGATAGTCTCGATGTCGCTCAATACGCATAAGGCGATTGCCAATACCGTTGTTGAAGGAGGATATCAGGTAGTAAATGATTGCAGGAAAGCAGCCCTTGAGAAACTAAAGGAGCATCAAGAAGTAGGCAGCCGCATAACCCGCGGAACAATTGATTGGTACAAGAAAGAACTTGCCATGAAAAATAGACAACTCGACCGAATTGTTGACGATATCGCATTTATGAGCACGCGCCTCGACGAGGTTATGGCCTTGGCACAGGAAATGGCTATAGCAGCCGGCAAGCTGGACGAATTCATGAAAAGGCATGGTCAATTACTGCGAAAGTTCCGATAACCGCGGCAATTAATAATGATCAATCAGAATAAACTGTATTCGCTCACAACAGCAGACCTCAAACTCCCACTACACGCCGGGCGCGGATACCCTGCGAATGATGTTCCCCAACTGTTCTGGCCTGATGGAACAGTGTGCTGGTTGGCGAATATGTACCTCTTAAGCGGATACAAGAAAGGGAGATCTAGAAGAAATAACGGAGGAACACTTTTGACTTGGGCAAAAAATCTGAGTCATATTATTCGGTGGTGCCATTTAAATAAGGTAGACTTTATAGATCTTACTGACAGTCACTTTGCAATGTTTGTTAATAGTCTAAAAATCGAAAAGGACAGCGAGGATCCCACACAAAAAAAACGCCAAGACACGCAAGTCGCTACCATCTGCTCGACCATCTTAAGCTTTTTGGAATTCTTAGACAAGCGAATAGTGGGCTTGAATCTCATCGGCCCGACCTCGAAAATTAGAGCTGAAAAGAAAACATTTCAGGTAGTGTCGAAAAGTGGTAGACGTATCAATCGCTCCGGCTGGGTACACGAATCCATTCCATCAGCCAGAAAAACTAGGCGGCGCCAGCCAATATCGACTTCTGCGGTAAATCGGCTCTACGAAGCAAATGCTGCCATGGATGCGAGTCCGTTTATATCGCGCCGAAGGTATATTATGCTTCGGCTTCTCGAAATTACAGGTGGTCGGCGAATGGAAGTGGCGCTTTTAACTGTAAAGGATATTGAGAACGCGACCAAAACCGGTGAACTTCAACTGTTTAATGCAAAAAAACCGGGAGATACCTATCGCGTGGTACCTGTCACGCAGGCCGACCTAAAAGAAATTCTATCGTTCATCAAACATTATCGACACCGAGTCATTCGAAGCACTATTGGCCTCTCTAATGACCATGGCTCTCTCTTCATTGGCGCGGAATCAGGCCAGCCTTTAGAAATCAATACGCTCACTACAGAATTATATTTAATTAGAAAGGCGGCGGGAATTGAAGACGAGGAAGCCTGCCTTCACTCTTTCAGACATCGTTTTATCACAAATGTTTTCAGAAATCTGATTAAAACACATCATTATCAAAATGAAAGTGAACTACGCCGCGCCCTTCTTTCGAGTGAAACACTAAAGCTTCAAGTGATGGAGTGGACTGGCCATAGTAGCATTGAGTCCCTTGACCATTATATCCATCTAGCATTTGAAGCAGAATCGAATTTTCAAATGACTCTCGACTTACTGCAAGCAAAGAAGGTCGTTGATTCTTTATATGTAATACTCGTGGATTACAATAAAAGGTTTCAGAGCACAAAGTCTAACCCCGACTTGCTACGGTCGTTAAAAGAGACAATCGCTGCTGCAGCGTCAGAATTACACGTCTTGCTTAGTCAGCCGGAATTAGACGAAGAATAGATGCGGGTGTCGCTAATTCGTTGGCACTATGATGGCACCCTTGTGCCACTCCGTCATATTTATGTGATCGCACTATCGCTGTGGCTATTAATTAGCCGATCAGGTCACACTGCCCGCAGATTCGCACGCCGCAACGGCGATGCAGCTCATCGGCATTTTCATACAAGCTCGCCCGTACGCGCTTTGTCACGATTCGTACAAAGCTACGATATGCTCAGCCTTCAGTGCTGACCGTCTAGCGCCAAGGTTCGCCAGCGGCTGAGATTCGGATCGCTGTTTCAATACCATGGTATGCCGGACGACATCCGTGGGTGGCATGCAATAACTATTTCTGCGGTTATGTCTGCATCTTTTCAGCAGCACAGCCTTGTGCCGTTGCTTCTGGCTTGCGACGGCTTTGTTGCACAAATCGGGCTCGGTCAGCGTGGAGCCTGGAGCTCGAGCCGCGTAAGCACAGCTGTAGACGTTCTCTAAGAAGTATCCGAACCACGATTGCATGACAAGCCGCATGATGGCCAACAGGTTGAACCGGCGGTGACAAAACCCGATAATGTCTGAGGCCTTCGAGCCCGTCAAAGCGATAGGGAGTCAGCGCGCGAATAGCCCATCAGGGGCCAGTACCTGAAGCAGGTGCAGCAGTACGAGACCGGATATACGTGAGCAGTCGTACCTCACGGCCTGAAGACGGATTGTGATATGTAGATATCGTAAAAAATAGTCTTAAGTCAATGGAGGCTGCGCGGACTATTGACAACATAATGTCTGCTTTTGGCCGAACCCAGCCGTTAAGCTCAGCATAGCAGCTCGCTAGGGGCAAAAAGTCGTAGACTGTCATGATCGACCGTTACCGACCCGTAGCAGACATTGTTACCTATTGCTGAACGCTCGTCGAAGATCCCGCAAAGTTGACTAGTTGCAGCTTCTTACCATGAAGCAAGGCCAAGCTTGCTAATATTTGGATAAGGGAGTCAAACGCCGCTGGTTTAAGCAGATACTGAGTAAAACCAGCGTTTGCTGCCTCAGCTTCAATCCCAGTCCAGTAAAAACTCGTCAAGGCAACGATATGTGCGTCCTTTACTTGCGGTATTGACTTCAACTGATGAGCAATCTCAAGACCATCTACCTCGGCAAGTTCAGTGAGAATCATGTCAGGCTTGAACGTCGCAGCAATCGCTAACGCAGTCGTGCTGTTGCTCACGGATCTAACTTCACAACCAGCCAGCTCAAGGAGGACAGTCATGATGCTACGGAAATCGTCGCAAGGCTCAATGAGCAGAAGCTTGAAGCCTGTTGCTGTAGACATTTGCGCTCACCGTTAGCATAAGATGCGCTGAATTGTAGGGGAACTCCTACATATTGTAAGTATTTTTTACTTACAATCTTCTCTAAAGGGATAGAAATTGCGTCTGTTGAGTATGCTTTGCACCACATTGAGCTAACGAGGCAGCTGGTGAAGTTTGTACGTATGTATGGTCGCGCAGGGGCGCTTACATATCCGCTCTTGGCAAATCTCGACCGTTCAACTCGGCATACCAGGTCGTCGTGGCAGAAAAATCGCAGACTGTCACGAAGGACCGGATCCCACCCGAAGCGGACGTTCGAGATACCTAAATAGCGGAGAGGATAGCGAGCAATCTAGCAGTGGCTACAGGTTTGACAAGGTGATGGTCGAATCCAGAAGACAGAGCGCTGATCCGATCACTTTCCTAACCATACCCAGCAACCGCAGTAAGCACTGTACTCTGGTTTTCGGGCTGCCCCCGTAGTCGACGGGCCAGTTCATTGCCATCTATCTCAGGCAATCCGATGTCGAGCAGGCATACTTGTAGTCGGTCGACCTTGGCGCGCTCCAAGGCGTGAATCGCACCGTGTTCGACCCGCACATCGTGCCCCATCGCTTCAGGAAGCATTTTGAGCATTGCTGCGGCATCTGCATTGTCATCAACGACCAAGATGGGCCGCTGCTGGGCAGGATATATGCGACGAAGCCCATGAACGACTTAGAGCGCCTAACGAAACCTCTTATCCGAACTGGCAGCAACAACCTCGTACGATGAGCCGAGGTCCGCAATCAAGAGCAGACGTATGCCGGATCTGGGTATTGATTTGCCTACCGCAATCGAGGAAAAAGGTGGCCGTGCCTGTGGCCCTAAGCCATCTACTTCTTCATCTTGATCAATTGTCGATTCCTTCGAGCTGGCTAGTCTGAATCAACCAGCAGCCGACAAGGTACAGTGGTCAGCTGACGGGCCGGATGTGCGAGCCGTGCGTAGTCAGCGCCAGGTCCGGTACAACAAGCCCAGCTTTTGTGAAAATTGGTTAGATTCCAGCCGGAAACTGGTGCGACAATCATAACTTTGTGCGCAACCGATGCAGGCCTGGGGTAGTCCTGAGCCGATCGTGCGAGCGTCGACGACCCACTAAAGAAGGCCTGAAATCATGCAACGCTTTACCAACGCGACTATGCTCGCCTCGCTCCTTCTCCTGGCTGGCTGTGGCGACACCCTCGACTTCCGCAATGCCGAAGTATCGAACGGTGCAATCTACGCAGCGGGATCGAACACCCCTTTCAGCGGAAACCTGACCAACATTCCATATGCCCGCCTGCCAGTCGCTCCGCTAGGCCGGGTGATCAAAATGACCGCCACCGCTGGCGGCGACCAGGCGCTGTCTGAGGCAGTGCTCGGTAACGCAGTTGCGGCAATGCTCGGAAGCGGCAACCCGTTCGTATGTGACGTCAAGGTTTCGGACGGCGCGCTAGACGGTGCCGCAAAGTGCAAGATCAATGGCAGCAAGTCGGTGGTCTTCGACCTGGCATTCAAGCAGAACCAGGTCGACGGCGACGTAGTCATGTTCCATCCCGACGGGAAAGGGGCCAAACGGGCAGAAGCGACGTTCGTAGACGGCAAGCTTCACGGCGCGCTGAAGATCTATAGTGCTGACGGCAAGATTGTTGTGAACTCGGCGAACTTCGAGCATGGCCTCGGCGAGGGAACAGAGGAGATCCGTCACCCTCGCTCCGGCAGCCTCATCAGGCAGGTGAACTGGTCTGGCGGCAAACAAATCGGGAAAGAGAAGTCGTGGTCGGAGGATGGCACCCTGCTTACGGACTTAGAGTGGAACGACGGCAAGCAGAACGGCATCCAGAAGCAGTACGACGACACCGGCAAGCTTATGCTCGCTGACCTGACCTGGAAGAATGGCAAAGCGACCGGCATGCAGGTGACCGGATACCACGGTCCGAAGTCGGGGTATCACGTCTACCATCTCAAAGATGGCATCAACCACGGGGAGCACCGCGCCTATCTGGAAAAGCGCGACGCTAGCGGCATCTATCTGGACAAGCTCGAAACCTTTGTCGACGGAAAGGTTGATGGCACCGTGACTTACTACAAGGAGGACGGCAGCGTCTCGTCCACGGAGACGTATGCGCATGGAAACTGGGTGTCGAATCAGGGAGAGCAACGGCAGGCTGCGGAAAGCGGCGCCAATGACGCTCCAGCATGCCTGGATAAGAAGATCGCAGCCTACCGCGGCGAGTTCGGCGAGGATGCCATGATCAAGGCCGACGTCCTGAGCGAATGGGAAGCCGACTGCAAGGCGAAGCAATGACGGCGGTCAATACTACCAATGGCTGCGGGTCAGCCGTATGCTACGGCAGGTCCGGAAGCTAAAGATCTTTCCTCTGTTCGTGGCGCAGGCCGAGCTTGGTCGGAACTATTGTCACACCCGCGGCACTCGGCGCTGCGGGTGATGCGACTGGACATTTGTAGAAGCGTTCGCGTTAGGTCGGTTGCAGACGTCCAGATAGATTTGCAATCGGCCAGAAGCAGACATTTGTCAATGGTCAAAAGATTCATCACTGGATGAAAACAACTCTCCCTAGAAAAATAAAAATGTCACTGGTGCTGTTGGTAATTCGTTCTTGCACTGTCTGATGAATGACTTCCGCTATCGGCCCAGCAGTAGGCGCGCTCATTTAACGAATGCTCAACCAAGAAAAACTTTAAAGAATTACTTTGCCAAAGGTGTCACGTTCGCCAGTTCAATATTGCAATGGCCGTCTTGCAAGCCTGCTGGAATCCAGCTGCGCCGCATTTCGTCCCAACTGGCACCGGCGGTCCGCTCGCGGTTACAAGGACACCCAGGGTGTTCCTGAAATCGGCAGACAAGAAAACAAAGGCAGCTAGACGGTTGCATTTCTTGCCAGTACCATTGCATGATGATTGACGTCGCATGTATGGCGTCCACGCCGGATCGAAAGGTTCGGCAATTGCCAATTGAAAGTTCGTAGATGAAGAAGATAATACTGATGACGGCGTTCTCGCTGCTGATGAATGCCGGTCTCGCTTGCGCAAGCACTTTTGACGATGCGAAGGAGGCATACAGGCGGGGCGATTACAAGCAGGGGATATCGATACTGAATCAGCTTGCCACGCAAGGCAATCCGGATGCGCAAGAGGCGCTCGGCCAGATCTACCAGCGCGGGCAAGGCGTCAAGGTGGATTTCTCTAAATCGGAGAAATGGTACCGCTTGGCGGCTGGGCAGGGCAATGTGCGTGCCCAGCAAAGCATAGGGTGGATGTATACGTTTGGAATCGGCGTCCGGAAGGATGTGGCAGAGGGCATCAAGTGGTCGCGCCTGGCAGCGACTCAGGGAAATGCCAAGGCACAGTACGTACTCGCGACGATTTATTCCGACAGCAGTAGCGACGCGCACGATGCCGCGGAGGCGGTCAAATGGTATCGGCTCGCCGCCGCACAGGGCGATGTAGCGTCACAGGTTGAGCTTGGAGACATGTATTCGCAAGGAAAGTCGGTGTTGCAGGATTACGCCGAGGCACTCAAGTGGTATCGGGCGGCAGCAGCGCAAGGCAATGCCCCGGCTCAGGTGTTCCTCGGGTACATGTACGGACTGGGACGCGGCACAGCGAGGGACTTAGTCCGCGCCCATATGTGGGCCAATCTCGCAGCGGCCACCGGCAGCAGGCCGGGTATCGAACTGCGCGATGAACTGGCGAAAACGATGTCGTCCCAACAGGTGGCAAGCGCTCAAAAGATGTCCCGCGACTGCCAGGCGCGCAAGTTCAAGAACTGTGACTGAACAAACCAACAGAGCGCGACCGCAGGCGCGGCGTGCTGTGTGAATCCAGGCCTAAACATCATGCTAGAGCGCGACAACGAGTACGGTGCCCACCGCTGATGGCGGTGAAAAATGCGCCGCGGCCGTTGCCGCGGGGCCAAGCACAGCCCGGCCGGGAACTGGCTTTGGGGTCAGAAGTGGACGATATCACCATGTCTGATAAAACGTCTATAGCTCAGCTTCAGCAGGTATAGTTTGTACTTAATTTCAGGAACGAGTCTAGCGCCGTCATTCTTGCACGCGAGTTTTTCAACACAATAGACCGAAAGCGGACTCAAGCAGATCTCCCATCGATGCACATCGTCGCAGTCTGCAGTGCAATTGCTGGATCCATATCATGGTCGGAACACATAGGCTCCTACAATGCACTGATGACTACTCAGCTTAAACCCGACCTCCACCGCAAGGCTAAGTTGCTCGTTGCGGCTGTTCAGTTAAGGAAGACGCATGGGTTGCTGTACGCCATGCGGCTTCTCGAGGACCATGGCTTCGCCAACGTGGTTATTTGGGAGGTACTCAATCTCATCCCGCCGGAGACAACCAAAGAACCCTCACAGTCGTAAAAAGGTGTGAAACCGCGTTGCTCTAGCGATGGAAGCCAGGTCAACGCCTGCTGCTAGATGCGGAAGTCATCCATCGATTTTCCGCTAGCAAGCCCTTCTGAAATCCACTTTGGCTGGCGCCCACGACCAGTCCAGGTCTGACCATTGTCACTAGGGTTTTGATAGCGCGCCTGAACCTTCTGCCCCTTGCTGCCCTTCGGTTTTTTGCTACCTGCAGCAAGCAGTTCCTCTACTGAGACCCCTGCCTCCTGAGCGATTGCCAGGATTTGTTCCCGCGCCTTCTGCAAGTCTTGGTGCTGCCGACTCTTGATTTCCCTTTCAATGTCATGCTGCAGGCCCTTCAGTTCGCCAAGGTTGTAGCCTGACAGATCAATATTTGCCATTTACGATATCCCTTCAATTTGGTTGAATGTGTTGCGCACTTTGTCGATTCTACTACGCGTCATGGGCAAGCTCGACAGCGATTGAACTGACTTCACTCAGCTAACGTACCAAAATTAGGCCTTGCTCACTGAGGAGGTCGACATGAACACAATTAGTGATACCGCTAGCCGGAGTATTCCCTGGAACAGAGGACGTCTGGTCGGTCAAAAGTTGCCTTTGAAGCTGAAGGAAATCTGGGCGATAAGGATCAGACTGCAGATTGCTGAACGCTCAAGAGATCTAGCGCTTTTCAATCTCGCAATTGATAGCAAGCTCCGCGGTTGCGACCTGGTTAGTTTAAAAGTAAAAGACGTCGCTCAAGGTGGCAGCATATTTCATCGTGCGATTGTTATGCAACGGAAGACTCACCGGCCTGTTCAGTTCGAAATTACGGAGCAGACTCGCCAGTCAGTTCAAGGCTGGATCGCAGCCGGTGAGCTAACATCGAACCAGTATCTGTTCCCGAGCAGAGCAAAGAACTCGCGTCATCTCTCGACTCGTCAGTATGCGCGCATCGTCGCCAGATGGGTACGATCCATCGGCTTGGATCCAGCGGCGTATGGAACCCACACCATGCGGCGGACGAAGGCGACATTGATCTACCGTCGTACGAAAAATCTTCGTGCTGTACAGCTGCTTCTCGGCCATACTAAGCTAGAGAGCACAGTACGCTATCTCGGCATTGAGGTCGACGATGCACTCGAGATCGCTGAGCAGACCGAAGTCTGACGTACGAAACAGAATCTGTCGCTTGAAAAAGCTCGTAAGTGGCCTTGTCGCCAAGGCCGCTTACGGCCAAGAGCGGACCTAAGCTGTTTCAACTGCTAGGAATAGGGCCACCTGAGGATCCCGACATCGAACATTACAGGACCTGACGCGGGGCTCGACAGCCCCGTCAAGCATCTTGGTTTATCAATGGTGTCGAGATGGAAAGTCGGCGACCTTATATTTGGGACGAAAACGCACGACAATTCGGGTATTGAATTCGATTTTGAAAATCTGCAGACGTCAGATGAGTTAGTACTAGCAGCTCGCAATTTTTGCGCTCTTGGTCAACTAAAAATCTGTCTTTAGCAATGTATGGCCTGGACGGCTGGCTCTCGGTAGGCGTAACGGTAGGTGATGCCAAGCAATTTACTATACATATTAAATTCTCTGCTGATGACATGCTGCTTCTTGACAGGTTGGGGATTGACTTACGCTTGACTGCTTACCCGACTTCGGACGAGGCAAACGAGTCGGATAGCTAGAGCACCTGGAGGTCGCCGGTACGCATGCCCTGATGACCGTCAACGTTATCGCGGCTGATGCGGAGGGCAAAGAACGCAAACTCTGCGAGCTGGTGCTGGCTTAAAGTAGCCTAGCTGGGCGCCCGGCCCAGTTGACGAACCGGCATCCACGCCGTGTTTTGGCACCACGACCTTGTCGAATAGGCCAGCAGCGCGTTCGGCCAGCTCGCAGCGCTGGCCGAACGGGGGAGCGAAATCGAGTTCTCGCTTCTATACTACTGCCCCGAGCGGGTCGGATGCAGGTCGAATCAGATCGAGCGCTAGTCTACAGACAGGCGCGTACTGCCCGAGACCGCCGGTCACATTGCGGTCGCAACGCGCGATTTCACGCGGCCAACCAGTGTGCTTCAATCAAATGTACACATTCGCCGCAAGGCTTTGGCAATGAACCTGCTTAAATTCAAATGTGTCATGCTCAGTGACAAAGCGTGACTATTGGAGAAATTCGAGCATGATAGACTGCCATTCAGATGCTCAGCAACATCCGTCATGACTCCAGTTAGGTACTTAAAGTGAGGCAAGAAATGCATTTCAGCCACGTTCGATATTTTGCTTGTGCGATTATAGGCTTGCTATTCGTCTTTTCAACGAAGTCTTCAATTGGAGCGGAACCGATTCCTGCGACGAATTCAGTACTTTGGGCTAACTCTTATGTCGGAAAATCTACAAATGAATTTTTCGCAGACAGGCGAAGCATGGCGCTAATCACATTCAGCGTTCCTAGCAACATAATCGAAAATGTAACCGAATCCCTGGGCGGACCTCCGAATCCCGTCATCAGACCAAAACATGGCCAGTTGTTTGCATCTGCATGTGCGCCGAGAAATTGCTTACAAAAAGGATTTGTTTGGTTAGATATCGAAAAAAAAGTAGGTCTAGGGGGATATGTTTCAAATGGCACTTTGAATGTGGGGTCCAAACAACTGAACGCATCGGAACTTCCTCCAGACGCGCTTCGCGCAATCCATAATTGGGTAGGCGAAAACGACGTCCCGTTTGAATCCGTATTATTCTATTTTGATAAGCAGAAGGCCAAAACGTTACAGGCCAAGGATTTCAAAAACTCGCTGGCATATATACCCAAACCTTCGGGGCCGTCATTCGAATGCAAGCGAGCTTTGACACCAGTCGAGAAAGAAATATGCGCGTCGAAGTCTTTATCTACTGCCGACCTCGAGCTGTCAAATCTTGCAAAAATGATAAGGCAGAGCCACAGCACCAGTAGTGCTCGTCAACAATTAAAATCAGTACAAAAAAATTGGCTGATCGCGAGAGACGCCAAATGCATTAAGCAAACCGATGTAACGGATTGCTTGTCAAAAATGTACGAGCAGCAGAATGAATTCCTCAGAAACTGGACGCCGAGTCAACAAACGCGGTTTTAATCAAAACCCGGGGCGAGTGTGCTAACCAAGTGGAATATCTAGTGGCCGACTGATGCTGAACACAGGTCCAGTCTATTTTAAAAACGTCAAGCTTTGTGTTCCTGAGCAGGCTTTGTTGAGCAAATCGAGT